>JANNGY010000023.1:0-6797 GCA_031404095.1 Betaproteobacteria bacterium
GCGGACCCCTCCCGCGTTTGCTCTGCTGCTCGGCGACTCTCAACGGGAACCTGGCGCCGCGCGCTGACCATAACTGTATGACCGGGGTCCCCATAGGAGTCGCCGAGCAACGCAGGAACGACCGGAGCAGTCCGCGAGCACGGTCTGCGGGCGAGCACCACTCAGCTTTGTCTGTGCATTGCCGCCACGAGCCCGAGTTGCGCAGCGGCCGGTCATTCCGAGTAGCGCAGGGGAGCCCGCAGGGCCGACGACTCTGGGGTCGCCTTCTTTGGGTTACTTTTCTTGGCGAAGCAAGAAAAGTGACTTGCCGCCGGGCAACCCCCGGCATTCGTTTCTCGCACTGCGACGACATAGTTTCTCACGCGGCAAAAAATGACAGTCTCACATTTGGAGAATCAAAATGAGCAAACAAATTCAGGAAGCCTACATCGTCGCCGCCGTCCGCACCCCGGTCGGCAAGGCCCCCCGCGGCATGTTCAAGAATATCCGCCCCGACGACATGCTGGCCCACGTATTGCGCGGCGCGATCGCACAGGTACCAGGGCTCGATCCGCATGACATCGGCGACGTCATCGTCGGTTGCGCCATGCCGGAGGGTGAGCAGGGCATGAACGTGGCGCGCATCGGCGTTTTGCTTGCGGGCTTGCCGGACTCGGTGCCGGCCGTGACCATCAATCGCTTTTGCTCTTCCGGCGTGCAGGCGATCAGCATGGCTGCCGATCGCATTCGCACCGGCGATGATGATGTCGTGATCGCCGCCGGAACCGAAAGCATGTCGATGGTGCCGATGATGGGCAACAAGGTTGCGCTGAACCAGTCGGTGTTTCACAACAATGAACACGTTGCGATCGCCTACGTCATGGGCATCACGGCCGAAAATGTCGCAAAGCAGTGGAAAGTGACGCGCGAGGAGCAGGACGCCTTTGCGGTCGCTTCGCATCAAAAGGCCGCCGCCGCGATCGCGGCCGGCATGTTCAAGGATGAAATCCTGCCCTATGAAATCGATGCCGCGATCCCCGATCTCGCCAGCGGCACTATAAAGCATCGCAAGAAGGTGGCGGATACCGACGAAGGCCCTCGCGCGGATTCAAGCCTCGAATCCCTCGCGAAGTTGCGCACCGTGTTCGCGGCCCGCGGCAGCGTTACCGCCGGTAATTCATCGCAGATGTCCGACGGTGCGGGCGCCATCATCCTGATGAGCGAACGGGCGCTGAAGAAATACAACGTGCAGCCGCTGGCGCGGTTTGTCTCGTTTGCGGTCGCCGGCGTGCCACCGGAAATCATGGGCATCGGTCCGATCAAGGCGATCCCCAAAGTATTGAAGCAAGCCGGATTGCACCAGGATGATTTTCAATGGATAGAACTGAATGAGGCTTTCGCTGCCCAGGCGCTGGCGGTGGTGAAGGACCTGGGACTGAATCCGGCAAGGATCAACCCGCAGGGCGGCGCGATTGCGCTGGGTCATCCGCTCGGCGCCACGGGTGCAATTCGTGCGGCAACGCTGGTGCACGGACTTCGCCGCAGCAAGCAAAAGTGGGGCATGGTGACGATGTGCATCGGTACCGGTATGGGGGCCGCCGGACTGTTCGAGGCGATGTAGGAAAGCGCGCCAAGCAACTGACTTATTGGTCATTTTTGACCTGTTGCAGGCGCGCCACAAATTACCTTTGCCATGTAATTTTGCTGTACAGTGTCTTAAAAGATGTGGTTCGCGCGTCGATCGCCAGCTTGCTTGGCGGACTCCACGATTAATAACGAATTTTGATCCAACCTTGAGGAGAACACCCTATGAGCAGGTCTCATATCAGCCGTTGCGCAAGCGTACCGGTCATGAAGGCGACTGTCCTGGCCGTGGGCTTGGCCCTTGCCGGCAATGCCAGCGCGATACAGTTCAAATATGACAATGACATCAGCGGCAGCTTCGACACCCTCATCTCGGCCGGTGTCTCGGTTCGCACGGAAAAACCGGATCCCACTCTTTTTGGTATTGCCAACGGTGGCCAATCCCGTTCCGTCAATGACGACGATGGTACGCGGGGTTACAGCCGCGGCAAGACATTTTCACAATTGCTGAAAGTCACCCACGACCTGGAATTGAAGCAGGGCACCTGGGGTGTCTTTCTCCGTGGCACGTATTTTGTGGATTTCGCCAATCGCAACAACCAGAATCTCGGGCCCGTCGGTAGCGATCGACTTTACACCGACGCGGAAATGCTCGATGCCTTTGTGACAAAGAGTTTTGATGTCGCCGACAGGAATCTCCGTTTTCGCGCCGGCAAACAAGTGATCTCCTGGGGTGAATCAACTTTCATCCCCAACAGTATCAACGTGATCAATCCGCTCGATCTCTCCAAGCTTCGTGCGCCCGGCTCGGAGCTCAAGGAAGCTTTCATCCCCACCATTAGCGTTTCGGGATCGTACGAACTGTCAAAGGCGGCCAGTATGGAAGCCTTTATGTTGTTCAATCACGATACTTTCAGGATTGACCCGCGTGGGTCGTATTTCAGCAATAACGATACCGCGTCGGATGATTCGGACAAAGTCATCGTCGGCTTTGGGCGGCGCAAAGACCTGAGCAATCGCCTGCCGACCAATCCGATTCCACCCACCACACCGGGTGCCGGGCCGGTCGCCGCCGCGCTGTACGGTCCATTTGACCCGGCAGCAGCCGTCTGGGTGTCTCGGACACCAAACAAGGCGGCATCCGACAACGGTCAATGGGGTATCGCGTTTCGTTATCTTGCCGATCAGCTGAACAATACGGAATTCGGTTTGTATTACATCAACTACCACAGCCGCGTTCCCCTGTTATCGGGCACCAAGGGTACCGTGACCTCGGTCTTGACCGGCGGTCCGTTGGCCACGCCGGTCGGACACACCGGCAGCGCGAAGTATTTCGCCGAGTTCCCGGAGGACATCAAGCTCTACGGCGTTTCGTTCAATACGCAGGGCCCGGCGGGCATCGCGTTGCAGGGTGAATTCTCGTATCGCCCCAACCAGCCGCTGCAATATGCCTCGGCGGAAGTCATCATGGCCGTGCTGGGTCTGCCGAACCTGCTCACCGGTTTTACGCAGATTCCCGGTGCGCCGGCCGGGGCAACCGCCGCCGCGCTGGTACCCAATGGCACCTACATCCAGGGCTATGCACGCACCAAGATGAGCCAGTTCCAGATGACTGCAACCAAGACATTCCCTGCCGTTCTCGGTGCGGACGTGGCCGCTCTGGTCAGTGAAATCGGCATCACCAATTATCACGGCTTGCCGAGCGGCCAAAAGTTCGCTGGTCCCGCCACCAATCTGCCGGCAACCGCCTTGGGCGCGGCAGCGTCCAGCGCATTCGCCACACAGACAGAAGGGTATGTCACGGACAATTCCTGGGGATATCGCATCGTCGGGCGCCTGGACTACTCAAATCTCTTGTTCGGCGCCAACGTTTCGCCGCGATTTGCCTGGGCACATGATGTGAGCGGCGTATCCCAGACCTTTACTGAGGGTGTCAAATCCTATTCGCTCGGCGCACTGTTCGATTGGCAACGGAAATGGACGCTGGATTTTTCGTACACGTCGTTCTTTGGCGGGCGCATCTATTGCGGCACGGATACGGCACCATCGGCACAGGTATCGCTGGGGGGGCAAGCCCGGAGCTACTGCTCGAACTCGAATGCGCAGCGCGATCGCGACTTCTATTCAGTCGTGGCGACCTACTCGTTCTAGGCTAGGAATCGCCCGCCGGCCAGTGAGCCGGCGGGCGCGCAGTTTTTGGCGTGACTGCCTTGCCGGGACTCCCACCGAAGATGGGTGACGGCGCGGAAAAACGAATTTGCCGCAGGGATTGACGATAACTTTCTGGAGGAAACATGAACTTTAAGCGATTGACGATGATGGCGTCGGCAACGTTGGGCGCATTGACCATTTCGGCAAGTGTGTATGCCGAACTGGCGGCGGCCGACCTGGCCAAGCTCGGCACGACACTCACGCCGATGGGCGCGGAAAAAGCGGGTAACGCCGCGGGCACCATCCCGGCATGGGACGGCGGCATCACCAAAGTGCCGGCAGGCGTCAATTTCAAAGCGGGCGGCACTTATCCTGATCCATTTCCGGACGACAAGCCGCTGTTTACCATCACCGCGGCGACTGCGGACAAATACAAGGACAATCTGTCGCCCGGCCAGTTGGCGATGCTGAAACAGTATCCAACGTACAAACTGCCGGTATTCCAATCGCGTCGTACCGCTGCCTACCCGGAAGGTTCGTACAAAGAGACCAGGGAATGCGGCGCGAAGGCCAAGCTCTCGACCGGTGGCAACGGCGTCGTAGGTTGCGTCGGCGGAACGCCCTTCCCGATCCCCAAGAACGGCAACGAAGCCATCTGGAACCACATCCTGCACTACAAGGGCGATACTTTTGCCCAGCACTGGGCGCAGGCGGCGGTGACGGCGTCGGGCGATTTCGCGCTGGTGAAGTTTGAATACGAGTATGACCTTTCCTACGGCAACCTTTCCAAGCCGGTGGCTCTGCGCGAACCCAACAAGAACCTGAACTACCTGCAGGTGACCACCGCGCCGGCGCGCCTGGCCGGCCAGATTCTGCTGGTGCATGAGACGGTCGACCAGGCCAAGGAGCCGCGTTCGGCATGGACCTATAACCCGGGCCAGCGACGGGTTCGCCTCGCGCCAAACGTGGCGTATGACAACCCCGGCACCGCCGCGGACGGCCTGCGCACCAATGATGACTTTGGCATGTATAACGGCGCCACCGATCGCTATGAATGGAAACTGGTGGGCAAGAAGGAGATGTATGTCCCTTACAACTCCTATCGCATGTCCGATCCAAAGCTGAAATACGCGGATGTGCTTCGTCCCGGCCATTTGAACCAGGATCTGGCGCGCTATGAGTTGCACCGCGTGTGGGTGGTGGAAGCTACGCTGAAGGCGGGAACGTCGCACATCTATTCCCGCCGCACCTTCTACCTCGACGAGGATAGCTGGAACGCGATCATGATCGACAAGTACGACGGCCGCGGTCAGTTGTGGCGCTTTGCCGAACAGCATAGCGAGACCTGGTACAACGTCCCGATGTGGTTCGGCACGATCGAGGTGCACCATGACCTGCAATCGCGCCGCTACATTGCGATGGGCCTGCGTTCGGAAGAAAAGGTGATCTTCGATCCGATCAAACGCAGCCCCGCCGATTACACCCCGGCAAATTTGCGCAATCTTGGCACGCGCTGATTCGACGGTGAGATGATCGCCTAGCGAATCATCCGGTAGCAAGGTTCGGGGACAATATTCAATTGTCCCCGAATTGTTTTGGCAGTCCGATTTCGGCATCGCAGCGGCAAAGGCAATGCATCCTGCGCATCCGACGTTTACGCCGTTTCTGTTTGAAAGCGTTCCTCACATGACAACTCAATGGTTTCTCGCGATCGCACTCGCCATGGTCACCGCCACCAGCGCCGGCTACTCATCCGCGGTATCCGCGCAGATCAATCCGGCGGTGATGCCCGTCACCGGGCCGCTATCAAAGCAGACCATGTCGCGTCTGCTGTTGACGGATTCGGCACGCATTGGCAATCGAGTGGTCGCGGTCGGCGATCGCGGCTATATCGTGTTCTCCGACAGCAACGGCGAGAAGTGGGAGCGCGCTGCCGTGCCGCCAAAGGTATCGCTGCTGAACGCCGTGTTTTTTTCCGACCTGAAAACCGGTTGGGCGGTTGGCCACGACAGTGTCATTCTGAAAAGCGCTGACGAGGGCAGGAACTGGACCCAGGTGTTTTCGGCTGCCGACGATCAAAAACCGCTGATGGACATTTTGTTTATTGATGCCAATAACGGATTTGCCGTGGGGGCATACGGTTCCTTCTACGAAACCGCTGATGCGGGCAAGACCTGGAAATTCCGCAAGTTGCTGGAAACGCCGAAAACACCACCGCCCGCCGCAAAGGGGAAAGCCGCCGCAGGCCAGGGCGATGACGCCGACAAAGGCGGCGACAAGGGCGGTGAAGAAGACCGGCATTTCAATTCGATCGTCAAGCTCGGCGAGCGACGACTGATTATCGCCGGTGAAGCCGGGATGTTGCTCAAATCCGACGATGCAGGCAAGACCTGGAGCAAGATTGCCTCGCCGTACAAGGGCTCATACTTTGGTGCTGTACAAGCGCAGGACGGATCGGTGCTTATATACGGCTTGCGCGGCAAGATATTTCGCAGTGCGGATGCGGGCCTGAAGGATTGGAAGCTGATCGAAAACAAGTCCGTGGCGTCGATCATGGGCTCAACCGTCCTGCCGGACGGCACCGTGGTCCTGTCTGGCCTGGCGGGTACGGTGCTACTCTCCCGCAACAATGGCGTTACCTTCACGATGCTACCCACCGGCCTCACCAAGGGATATGCCGCACCGCTGCTCGGCGCGCCGAATGCGGTGCTGCTGGTCGGTGAAGCCGGTGCGCGCGACGTCGTACTGCCCTCAACGCCGAAATAGTCCGTTACCCGCAGCGCATTGCCAACCCGCCAACGTCCCCAGTTTTACGTCTTCCGCCGAATATCCACGAGCGCACCATGAACCTACAAAACATTATTCAAAAAGTTTCCGCCCTCGTTTTCAACAATCGCAAGGTGCTGCTGATTGTCTTTTCCCTGGTCACCGTGGGATTCATGATTTCGGCCAGCCAGTTGAAAGTAGATGCCGGCTTCAACAAGATGGTGCCGCTCACGCACCCGTACATGAAGGTCTACACCGAGTACCAGAGTGTGTTGAGCGGCCGTGGCTGCTCAACGTCAACATCCCCAATCGCCCCG
>JANNGY010000024.1:0-3346 GCA_031404095.1 Betaproteobacteria bacterium
CGAGACGCCGCAAACGGAAACCACGCCTTTTCATCCGCGCTCACCCTACGGCGTCGCCAAGCTCTACGCCTACTGGATCACGGTCAATTATCGCGAGGCCTACGGCATTTACGCCTGCAACGGCATCCTCTTCAATCACGAATCACCGGTTCGCGGCGAAACGTTTGTCACCCGCAAGATCACGCGTGCACTCGCGCGCATCGTGCTCGGCCTGCAAGATTGCCTGTACCTGGGCAACCTGAATTCCCGCCGCGATTGGGGCCATGCCCGCGACTACGTCGAAGCGATGTGGCTGATGCTGCAACAGGAGCAACCCGAAGACTTCGTCATTGCCACCGGCAAGCAATACAGCGTGCGCGACTTCGTCACCACCGCCGCCAGCGAACTCGGCATCACCCTGCGCTGGGAAGGCACCGGCATCATCGAATCAATCACATCAATTCCGTCCCCCCACACTTCAACTCCTTCCCCCGGGCAGGGGGAACACCCACAAAGGGTGCGCCGGGCCGGGATGGGGGTCGAATTGCCGTGTCGGAACCGATTCCGCAGACTGCGCCACGCTTTATCCAGACTACAACTGCGATAGACAGTGCGTGCTGTAGTAATTGTTTGCACAATGAACCTTTAAGGGGTACATTGTGCAAATATGGCAACACACCAAACGAGCTCAGATCACTCCATCCAACAAAGGCACCGCCGCAGCGCCGTGGACAGGATGCTCGACGAACTGCAAGCGCAAGGGCTCTCGCTGGTTACCATTGACGAACTGGCGCGCGGTACCGGCCTGACCTTGGTGGCCACGAGGCGACAAATGGAACATCTCTCACATCGATACGCGCGAATCCAAGGTAAGCCTGCGGCCTATTTGTTGGTGCCGCCCGAGCACCGATCGCGAGGAGCGCCACCCGTCACTTGGTGGTTAGATGCCTACTTCCGCCTGCGAAACCAGCCTTACTACATCGGCCTGCTTTCCGCAGCTGAGATCCACGGTTCATCGCAACAAGCAGTGCAGGTCACCCAAGTGCTAACAGTCAAGCCGATGCGTCCCATTGAGGTCGGCATTTTGCGACTCGAGTTCTATGTCAAGAAGAACCTGACGCAGACGCCGGTCATGCAACCCCCCGGCCTGCATGCGCCACTGGCCATCAGCTCGCCAGAGGCCACCGCCTTGGATTTGATCGCATACAGTCACCGAATCGGCGGCATCGACCGTGCTGCCCATGTCATTGCAGGCATGAAGCCTTCGATGACAATTGCCGGGCTGAGCAAGGCGCTTCGCGCTGAAACCGAGTCAGCCGTCAAGCAGCGACTGGGATACGTTTTCCAGGTGCTGGGTTGGGAAAAACAGGCTACCGAAGTTCAGCGCCACCTCACGGGCAAATTGACGCCCGCGGTTTTGCAACCACGCGCTGAAACGCTGCGGGGCGCCATGGTCTTGCCGTGGCGTGTGATTGACAACGTTGACCTGAAAGACCGCCTGGAATGATGCCGCTGACTTTGCAGGATGTCCTGGCACACCAAGCATCAGTGGCTTGGCCTCAACTCCATCAGGTTGAGCAAGACCTGCTGCTGAGCTTGGCAATGAACGCCATTTTCGAAGACAAGTTTTTGCATGGCCAGGTTGCGATGCGCGGCGGGACAGTGCTGCATAAAGTTCATCTGGCGCCAGCTGCGCGGTACTCCGAAGACATTGATTTGGTCGTTGTCGGTGATCGTCCGGATGATCACATCGAAAGGGCCATAAAACGCGTGCTGCGCCTGTTGTTTGGGCGCGAAAAGTCGTCCGCTTGGGAAACCTTGCGCTTGGCTGTTCGCAACGCAACGAAGCCATCCCGAATTCTTCGCTGCATCTATAAGATCGACTGTGTGTCCAATCCTGGCCAGCAACTTACCGTCGAGGTTGAAACGAACGTCACAGAGCGCACACCAAAGTTCGAGTTACCGGCCATGCCGTTCGCGTTTCAACATCGCGGACGGGAGATAAACACCAGCATCATTTCCTACCAAATCAACGAGATGCTTGGTACCAAGATGCGGGCGCTGTTTCAGCGCAAGAAAGGTCGGGATCTCTTTGATCTGTATTGGGCACTCACGGCGAGGTCGGTCACGCCAGTTTCGGCGGCGGAAATGGTTGACGCTTTCATGCACTACATGCGCGACGAAGACACTTACGTGCCGAGATCAGAGTTCCAGGCGCATTTGCACGAGTGCTTGGCGGACAAGGTTGGCTTTTGTGGCGACATACGCCCGTTGCTACGGGCCCAGGTCGCATATGACCCGCAGCAAGCTGGCCGGTATGTGGAGCAGCACGTTATCTCACTCCTCCCAGAACGTCCCCAGAAGCGAGGGTAGACCCAGCCCGCCACCGGCCAACGTACCACGGCAAAAAACGATGCCGACCTCAACGCGGGTTCAAAATGACGCGGCATCCCCCTGGCTTTTGCGCTCCCCATGCTCCGCAGGGCACTCGGTTTGGACAATAGCCTCCGTGAGACGCTGGGACGACGGCCTATACGGTAAGATTCCTAGATGACCAAAACCGCGCTCATCACCGGCATCACCGGCCAGGACGGTTCATACCTGGCCGAGTTCCTTCTCGCCAAAGGCTACATCGTCCACGGCATCAAGCGCCGCACGTCGCTATTCAACACCGACCGCATCGACCACCTGTATCAGGACCGCCACGACGAGGGCGTGCGCTTCTTTCTGCACCATGGCGACCTGACGGATTCGATGAGCATCACGCGCGTGATCCAGCAGGTGCAGCCGGATGAAATCTACAACCTGGGTGCGCAAAGCCATGTTGCAGTGAGCTTTGAAGAGCCGGAATACACGGCCAATTCCGACGCCACCGGTGCATTGCGAATACTTGAAGCAATCCGCATCCTCGGCCTGGAAAAGAAGACGCGCTTTTATCAGGCCTCCACGTCCGAACTATTTGGCAAGGTGCGCGAGACGCCGCAGAAGGAAACCACGCCCTTCCATCCGCGCTCACCCTACGGAGTCGCCAAGCTCTACGCCTACTGGATCACGGTCAATTATCGCGAGGCCTACGGCATTTACGCCTGCAACGGCATCCTCTTCAATCACGAATCGCCGGTTCGCGGCGAAACGTTTGTCACCCGCAAGATTACGCGTGCACTCGCCCGTATCGTGCTTGGCCTGCAGGATTGCCTCTACCTGGGAAACCTCAATTCCCGCCGCGACTGGGGCTACGCAGGCGACTACGTCGAAGCGATGTGGCTGATGCTGCAACAGGACGAGCCGGACGACTACGTCGTCGCGACTGGCGAAACCCACGAGGTACGCGAGTTCGTCGCCAAGGCGTTTGCCCACGCCGGCATCG
>JANNGY010000025.1:0-5748 GCA_031404095.1 Betaproteobacteria bacterium
ATGAGGCGGTGCGCATCGTTGCGCAGCGTCGGGACGATTTTTTCGATCTTGCCGACGTCATCAAAAATCATCACCGTCTCGGCGGTATCGAAATCAATGGCGCCACGCTTGTTGCGCGCTGCCAGCAATACCTGGAAGACCGCGTCGAGCTGGCGGAGATGCGGCAGCAGATTCTCTTCGATGCCGTGATCGGTTTCAAAGGCATATAGCGCCTTGGCCACGTTGGTGTACGTCAGGCGGGCGGCGGAGTGAAACACCGCCTCGATGAACTGGTAGCGCTTGATTTCGCCGCTGGCGGAAATTGACATTTCACACACCAGCGCAAGGCGATCCACTTCCGGCTTCAAGGAACACATCTCGTTGGAAAGCGTTTCCGGCAGCATCGGGATCACCCGCCGCGGAAAGTAGACGGAATTGCCACGATTGCGCGCCTCGATATCGAGCGCGTCGCCGGTCTTCACGTAGTGGGACACATCCGCAATCGCTACCAGCAGTCGAAAACCCTTGCCCTGTTTTTCGCAGAACACCGCATCATCGAAATCGCGGGCGGTCTCGCCATCGATGGTGACGAAAGGATAGTCGCGCAAATCCTGACGCCCCTTGATATCCGCGGCCGTGACTTTCTTCGGCACTTTTTTTTCCAGCGCCTCGACTTCGCGAGGCCAGACGTGCGGCAGATCGTGCTTTCGCAGGGCAATCTCGATTTCCATGCCGGGATCGGCATAGTTGCCGAGCACCTCAATGACGCGCGCGACCGGCTCGGAATTCCTTGCCGGCTGTGCGACCAATTCGACCATCACCACCTGTCCCGGCCTGGCGCCGCCGTCGAATCCCGGTTCGACCAGGATGTCCTGGCTGATGCGCTTGTTTTCGGCAACGACGAACAGCACGTTGTGCTCGGTGAACAGGCGGCCCACCACCTTGCTGTTCTTGTGTTCCAGTACTTCGACGATCGATGCCTCGCGGCGGCCACGGCGATCGACACCCACCGCGCGCACCATGGCACGGTCGCCGTCGAGCACCTTCTGCATCTGTTTCGGTCCCAGGAACAGGTCGTCCGACCCATCGTCGGGAATCAGGAAGCCGAATCCATCGGGATGTCCCTGCACCCGACCGGGTATCAGGTCGAGTTTTTCCACCAGGCAAATGTCGCCGTGGCGGTTTTTCATGATCTGGGCTTCGCGCTCCATTGCGCCAATGCGCCGCTGGAAGCCCTCCATTTCCGCGTCATCGATATGCAATTGCGCGGCAAGCTGGGCAGGATTCATCGGCACGCCCGCGCTCTCCAGTGCCTCGAGGATCATTTCACGACTGGGGATCGGATTCTCGTACTTGGCCTGCTCGCGCGCCAAGTGCGGATCGACCCGGCGGGCCTTGATCGCGGCCGGCTTGGGGGATTTCGCGGAGGCAGCAGTTTTCTTGTTCTTGTTGGTCAAATTGGCTTTCGGCACGAAGTTAAATTAAATCTTCCAGAGTGGACAGTCGCAGCGGAATTCGCTATGATTCGGCCTCATTTTACGCGAAGCACCAGATGGCAAGGTGGCTTTCGCAACCATCGCCCGGATGGCGGAATTGGTAGACGCACCAGGTTCAGGTCCTGGCGCCGGCAACGGTGTGGAGGTTCGAGTCCTCTTTCGGGCACCAAATTGAAAAACCCGCTTCGGCGGGTTTTTTTCGTTTCCCGAAAAGCAGAGCCCTGCGGCTCTGCGTGAGGACGAGAAAGCCGCGCCATGCAGGGCGCGGCGGGGTCGCGCGAGCGCAGCGAAGTGTGACCGAGTCCTTCGTACATCGCGAGCAATGCGAGCCTGACCAGCTCTCTTTCGGGCACCAAATTGAAAAACCCGCTTCGGCGGTTTCTCAATTTCGCGCCCGAAGAGCAATCCCCTTCCCTCATTCCTTGACCCGTCTTAAGGTTAGCGACTCACGAAAAGCATAACTTCGGCCCATGGAACTTTGGAATACTCCGGCCGGATTCGATGAACCGCTGGCGGCCTTGTCTGCGTGCCATCGACGCATCGAGAAGCAGCTGGCGACACTTATCCGGCTGCAGAAACACCTTACCCGCCACGTTTGCGACGATGAAGCAATCGCCGCAGCGGCGGGCATATTGCGATATTTCCTCGAGGCCGCGCCCAATCATCATGCCGATGAGGAGGCAGACCTGTTTCCCCGTGTGCTGCGGGCCGCACAGGCCACCGCCGATCACGCCCATGCCTATGAACTGGTGTCGCACTTGCTCGTGGAACACCGCGACATGGCGATACTCTGGTCGCGCGTTCGCGAGGCACTGGAAAAACTGAAGCCCGGGGAGGCCGGAAATCTCGACATGGAACTGTGCAAAACCCTGACCCGCGATTACGCCAGCCACATCGAACGCGAAGACAGTCAGTTGTTGCCCTTGGCTGCACGGATCCTGGCGCCCGGCGAACTTGAAGCGGTCGGAAACGCGATGGCCCGGCGACGTGGGCTGCCATTGCCTTTCCCGGGCGAATAACCTGCCTTTAAATCCCTGCCGCATCGCCGGCTTCAGGAGTTCGATTTCGATGCTCAATTCCGTACGACGACTGGCTGACGCGCCGCACCGCCTGTTTTTCTTCCTTGGCACGATGAGTCTGGTCACTGCCAGCGTCTGGTGGCTTGGCGTGATCCTGTTGCGCAATGCGGCGCCTGGCTCGTTCGCTTCCGCGGCGGCACTCACTTCGTACTTGCATCCGCTAATCATGATTTATGGATTCTTTCCGTTTTTCATGTTCGGCTTCGCGTTCACGGCGGGCCCGCGCTGGCTGCAGATGCCGCCGCCGGCGCGAAAAGATTACTTGCTGCCCGGCGCGGGGTTGGGGATCGGCATGGTCTCGCTCTATCCGGCCATGTTTGCCGGCGAAAACGCAGTGCTGTGCGCGCTGGCGCTCTATGCCGTCAGCGCCGGCGTACTGTGGACGAGATTCAGCAGGCTGATCGCACGCAGCCGGGCCAGCGACAAGGTGCACGCGCGACTGGTGCAACTGAGCCTCGCTATCGGTGGCGCGACGCTGCTGGTGGCGATGGCCGGTATCGCGACCGGGCATGAGTGGCGCGATGTCGTTCGCAGCGCCGGAATCTGGGGCTTCCTGGTGCCGTTGTTCTGCACTGTCTGCCACCGCATGCTGCCGTTCTTCACGGCCTCGGCCCTGGATAGCAAGTTTCACTGGCGTCCCTGGTGGCTGCTCGCGGCAATGGTGGCGGGATCCTGGTTGCACGGGCTGTTCGACTATCTGGCTGCGCTGCGCTGGCTGTGGATCATCGATGGGCCGATGGCATTCATCGGTTTCACCATGGTGTGGCGCTGGGGCCTCATGCAAAGCCTGCGAAACCGGCTGCTGGCCATGCTGCACCTGAGTTTCGTCTGGCTGGCCATCGCTTACACGCTGTCGTTCGCGCAGTCGCTACTTGCCCACGCCGGGTTGGCGGTACTCGGGTTGGGGCCGCTGCATGCGGTGTCGATCGGCTTTCTTGCCTCCATCACGATCGCCATGGTGACGCGCGTCACTTGCGGTCATTCCGGCCGGACGCTGGCAGCGGATAACGTGACGTTGGCGGTGTTTCTCGCTTTCCAGTTGGCGGCGGTATCGCGAGTGGCGGCCGAAGCCTTTCCCGTCCATTATGGAACCTTGATTCTGCTCGCAGCCTCCCTCTGGTGCGCCTGCTTCGGCATCTGGGTATGGCGAAGCGCGCCGATTTATCTTGCCCCGCGACGCGACGGCCTGCCCGGCTGAGAGTCGAAATCGGCGCTACGACAATTCATGGGCCACCGCCAGCGCGGCGGCAAACAGCAGCAACGCACCGCCCTGATGCGCCGCGCCGAGCGCAACCGGCACCACCAGCAGCAAGGTAGCAACACCCAGCGTGAACTGGATCACCAGCGCGCCCAGCAACAAGTGGGACATCAAGCGCGCGGCCGGCGACACCATGGCACGCGAGACGCACCACCACAGCGCCGGGATCAGGATCGCCAGCGCCCAGGCAATCAGCCGATGATCGAACTGCACGGTTGCCATGTTGCCGATGAAGTTCGCGTACCACGGGTCGATTACAAACATGTCGGGAGGAATGAAGTGCCCGTGCATGAGCGGAAATGTGTTGTAAGCCAGCCCCGCTCGCAATCCGGCCACCAACCCGCCCGACAGCACCATCAGGAAAACCAGTCCGGCCAGCCACCGCGAAAATCTGGCCAGCGCCGGTGGCGCCTGCACGCGCGCATGGCGCGGAAACAGCAAATCGAGCGCCACCCAGAACTGGGCGGCGAAAATCACGAACGCCAGTCCCAGATGCGCGGTCAGGCGAAGATGGCTCACGCGCGGCTCGTCGACCAGTCCGCTTTTGACCATGTACCAGCCCATCGCCCCCTGCAATGCCCCGAGCACGAAGATGCCAGCAAGCTTCCACGCCAGAGCGCCGCGTGCCTGGCCGCGCCACAGGAAATAGGCAAACGGGACAAAGTAAACCACGCCGATCAGGCGGCCCAGCAGGCGATGGAAATACTCCCACCAGAAGATACCCTTGAAATCCTCGACACCCATGTTGAAGTTGCGCAGCTTGAATTCCGGTGTCTGCTGGTATTTCTGGAAGGACGCCTGCCACTCTGCTTCATTCAGCGGCGGGATCGTCCCGACAAGCGGCTGCCATTCGACGATCGACAGTCCCGAATGCGTGAGGCGCGTGACGCCGCCGACAACGACCATGACAAACAGCATGGCGCAGCACAGCAGCAGCCAGGCGGCGATAGCGCGCGGCGCGGACCGGTCGGCCGCACCGGTTGGCAAATAGTGTTCGGTGGCGATTGTGGAATTATTCATGGATTGATCATCGAAAACGTGAGCGGCGCGAGGATGCATTGAAGTGTCACCACCGGCACGACGCCAGTTAATCATAGTGCAACTGTGTTTTTCTTAAGGCACATCAAGTAAATCCGGCGGGCATCTCCCTACAGTATGGGCACCCGCCGGACCATGCTTTCAGCCTGGGAGCCGACGACATATCGCCCAAGGAGAACGCCATGTCGCAGACCAATGACACCAAAGCAACGCATCCCGCCGACGATCCCAACGAACCGATTCCGCTGATGCAGCAATTGCTGGACAACCCTTTCCTGCTTTTGTTCCTCGGCGTGATGATTCCCATGATCGTCTATTCGCTTTGGGGCGTCATCGACATTCTGACCGTTCCGGTCGCCAAGTAGGCTTCATCCAATCGGCCGGAAGCGTCCGCGCCAAACACGGAGGAAAAAATCATGAGCGCAATACTGCCCCCAGCCGAACGCCTTTGGTGGAAACACCCGCTTGACCGCGTTGAAGGCACCTGGATCGTTATTTCTCTGGTCTGGTGCCTGACCATGTTTGCCATGATGGTCGGCTGGCATGTTTACGGCAAGCAGAATCTCTCCACCGAAACCTACAAAACCACGCCCGAAATGTTTGCTAACAAGACGCAGGCGATGGTGGACAAATACACGGTGCGCACCGAGACCGCGGAAAAAATTCCGGTCGTGGCGCCTCCCGCCGGCAGCGACGTCTACCTGATCGCCAGGCTGTGGAGTTTCTGGCCGATCCTTGAGCTCGAGAAAGACAAGACCTACCGGTTGCACCTCACCTCGATGGACTACAACCACGGCTTTTCGCTGCAGCCGGTCAATATCAACATCCAGATCGTGCCCGGCTACGAGCATGTGGTGAAGATCACGCCGAACCAGTCGGGTACCTTCACGGTCGTGTG
>JANNGY010000026.1:0-6756 GCA_031404095.1 Betaproteobacteria bacterium
CTCCGTGGGCCAGCAGCAGCGCGTCGCCATGGCGCGCGCGCTCGCGGGCCACCCGGCACTCGTGCTCGCCGACGAGCCCACCGCGAACCTGGACCGTGCGCGCGGCGAGCAGTGCTTGGATCTCCTGCTCGCGTTCGCGAAGGAGACCGACGCCGCCCTGCTCGTGGTCACGCACGACCCGGCCGCCCTGGCGCGGTTCGAGGTCCGCCATGCGCTGCCCGCGCCCGCCGGAGTGCCTTCGTGAACCTGTTTCGCCTGGCCTGGATCGGCGTGCGGCGCCGACCGCTCGCGAGCGCCCTGACCGCGCTCTACGTGGGGCTCGGCACCGCGCTGGCGCTCCTCGTGGTCGCCGCGCGCACCTCCACGGAGCGCTCGTTCCAGGATGCCGCGCGCGGCTACGACCTCCTGCTGGCGCCGCAGAACGGCTCGGGGCTCCAGGCCGTGCTGAGCACGCTCTTCTTCGTGGACGAGCCCGCGGGCACGCTCCCCTGGTCGGCCTACGAGAAGTGGGCCAAGGACCCGCGCGTGAAGGTGGCCGTGCCGTACGCGATGGGTGACACGTTCCGTGGGCATCGCGTGGTCGGCACTTTGCCGGACCATTTCACGGTCCTCACGGACGCGCGCGGGCGCACGCTGGGCGACGGCGTGACCGGCCGCGTGTTCGCACCGGACACGTTCGAGGCGGTGGTCGGCAGCCTGGTGGCGCGCGCGGGCAGCCTGGCGCTCGGCGACGAGTTCCAGGTGAGCCATGGCATGAAGGCCTCGGCGCACGTCCACGCGGAGCGCTGGAAGGTGGTCGGGGTGCTGAGGCCCACCGGCACGCCGCAGGACCGCGCGATCTTCATCCCGATCGAGTCCTTCTACCGGATCGAGGGCCACGAAGAGGCGGCGGGTCACGCCGAGGACCATCCGGGCGAGCACGGGGCCGGGGCGGGCAGCGACCACGATACCGGTGAGAAGCACGAGGCGGCCGGCGGAGAGAAGCGCCTCTCCGCCGTGGGCCTCAGGCTCGTCAGCCCGTACCTGAGCCTATTGTTATTGTTTATGGCAGGACGACTCCAGAGCGTGCCTTGACGGCTGAAACGTCATCCATACTAATGCCGCCCGATGCATTTACGTCGAACCAGAAATTGGATTGATTTGTCGTTTGACCCAAGTGCGCCTTGATCGCACTCACGTCGCTCGCATTCACCGCGCGCGAGCTGTTGAGGTCGCCAACGAGAAATCCGATCGACACCAGGGTTTCGGTCACTTGACTGTTCACGCCCGACAGCCTGACCGTAAGCCGCCGGTTGTCGGGTACGCCGCTCAATGGCACAGTGACCTCGTTGGTGGCAAACGTCGGTTGCCCCACCGAGCCCAGCGGACCCATGGCATCAAACGCCAAGGCAGCCCCGGCCAGGGAAATGGGGCCGCTGAAGGAAAAGACGATGTTATGGCCGCTGACGCCAGCACGCGGTTCTACCGTAATTGGCCCGCCAAGCGATGGCATCGCATCAATGGGAAGGTCGAACATCCCTGCCGCAGCGTGCGTCTTGCGCGACTTCGCGTCGATGAAAGCGAACGGCGCTGACGCTGACGGTGTGACATTGACTATTGCCGATGCGGCACTGGCGCCAATCCGGTTGGATGCCACCACCGAGCAACTTTGCACAATGCCGTTGCCGAGGCCCAGCAAGGAGATCGGCGATACGCGGCGACTGGCGCTGGTGATGACGCTGTTTGCAATGCACGACGCTGTGTAGCCCGTAATCGGCGCACCGCCGCTGTCTTGCGGTGGCGAGAAGGCGATGGCCAGCATGCCGTTGCCAGGGATCGGCGTTCCGATCACCGGCGGCGCGGGCACGGTCGGGTAATCGTACGGGTCCTGCGGAATCAATGAGGTGAGGTACACCGTCGTCGTCTGCGTCGGCAAGGATGTTGTCACGGAAGACTGATAATCCATCAGCAGCAGCCGCGGCAAACTTCGCGGGCCCATGGGCACGAACATCGGCAGGTACGCGCAGAAAGTGCATTGCGAGACAGGATAAATATCGCTGGCCGTCATGGCGCGTCCGGCGATTTGCGGCGCCCACGGCGTGAAGATGGCGTTGCCGTCGTTGAGCAGTGCGGTGTGCGGCAACAGGTTTGGCAGTGACGTGCCGTTGAGTAAGTAAACCAAGTCGGGCGTGCCATCGCCATTGAGGTCCATCAACTTGAGGCGGCCGGGGCCGGCAGCGGACCCGTTATCCAAGAACCCCATATTGAAACTGCCCATGGCGGCTAGCGTGATGTCGGTGAACTGGTAGTTACCATCGTTGCGCAGGATCTGGACGTACCATTTTCCTGCTCCTTCCCACTCGACGATGAGATCCGGGCGACCATCAGCGTTCAAGTCGGCGACAATGATTTCCGGACAGCCCAGCCCGCGCCCATCTGGCCCAATGGTCGGGGACACCTCGCCGATATTGCTGATCGCGGACGGTATCGGTATGCGGAGCCGTTCGGCAAAACCACCTCCGCTCTGTTGCCCGAATATCCGGACGGTTCTTTGTCCGTCGGCGTCGTTGGTGTATCCGGTACCGCTCAGCAAATCCGGTCGTCCATCACCATCCAGGTCGCCCAATCCAACACAACTGACATTTTGGGCCACCTGATAATTGGTTTGGTTCACGGGCTTGAACGAAATTTCCGGTGGCAGGCCCTGGATCGTCTCGACAAAATTGCCATTGCCATTACCTGGAATCAAGATGATTCCAGCGGCTTGAACCTCTGACGATGAAACCCGGGCAATCGTCACGTCGAGATGACCGTCACCATTGATGTCGCCAATCATCCCATTATGGTTGAAGATCGCCAGGTTGGGCGTGATGTTTGTGGTCGCATCGCGGTACTTGCCGTTGGGCTGGCTCAGTAACAGTGAATTGAAGCCCCCGCTGGGATCGCCTGGCGCGGGACTCTCGATGCCGGTATCGACGAAGAATGCGTCCGGCTTGCCATCGTTGTTGAAGTCGCCGATGAGGATATCGTCCACCCCCCTCGTGATAGGTGGCGCGCCGTCGATGACTTCGGCTGTGCCGTTGCGATAGGTGCCGTCACCGTTATTCAGCCAGATTTCGACAGGGAAAAACGGCTGGTGCTGGGAATATCCTGGCGCGATGATGATATCGATCAACCCATCGTTGTTTACGTCGACAAACGCTTTGGTCCGCGGTCCGTTATAGGCGAATGCGTAGCTCAGCACGCGCGGGCCGGGCGGCACGAACGGCGCCGAGACCGGAATGACGGAACGCGTCGGCCCCACGCGGTAGGTAAGTTGCGGCGGCGTACGCACCACGGGAATAGCCGGCATGATGCTGTTTGAGGCCACAGATGGCGCGCTCGTACCCACCATATTGTTCGCTGTGGCCGTGAATGTGTAGGTGGTGCCATTGGCGAGGCCGGTGATCGTGTGGCTGAAACCGAGGCTGCCGGCGTTGCCATCCACACCACCTGCCGGCGTGGAAGTGACCGTGTAGCCGGTGATTGCGCTGCCGCCATCGATGATCGGCCGCGAAAAAGTCACGAGCGCCTGGGCATTTCCCGCCGTGGCGATCGCATTCGTCGGCGCGCCCGGAACGGTCATGGGAGTCACCGCGCTTGATGAAGCGGAAGGAGGCCCGGCACCGGTCGCATTGGTTGCGCTGACCGAGAACGTGTAGGCGGTTCCGTTCGCAAGGCCCGTGATGACATGACTCAACGCCGTTGTGCCGGCATTACCATCCACGCCGCCCGGGGGCCGCGACGTCACGGTGTATCCGGTAATCGCGGAACTGCCTGCGTCCGCCGGCGCCGTAAACGTGACGGTCGCCTGGGCGTTGCCCGCTGTTGCCGTGGTAATGGTTGGGCTGCCCGGGGTGCCTGCCACGGGCGCAATGATAGTGACTGTCGTTGCGGCGAGCACTGTGCTCCACACCTGCGCGGTCACAAACGTTTCAAAGGCGAATGGGTAGGTGCCTGGTGCATTGGCCGAGGCGACGTCGATCGAGATCGCACATGAACCATTGGCCGGCACGACCGGTTGCGGTCCTGAACCATTGGTGAAGTAGACGTACGACTGGTTGGCCGGCGACGCATTGCCCGGGCTGAACCAGTTGCCGCCACCACAAGTGCTGGTCGGATTCGGATTCGCGACGGTGGTGAACACGTTGCGCATTGGCACTTGCATTAATGTCGGGTACAGCGGCACGGCGTTGGGATTGGTCAATGTAAACGTCAGCGTGGAGACGCCGGTGCCGGAATAAAGGCTGCTCGGGCTGAATACCGCGGTCAACGTCGGCGCCAGGAGCGACGTGCCGGTGGCGATCAGATTTAGCGTGAACGGACCCGCACCACTGTCATTGCCGACGACCAATGTTCCGGCCGCGTTGCCGGCCGTCGTTGGCGAAAACCTTACTCCGATGTTGCCGTTACACGTCGCGCCGGGCGCGGCGGAACCGCCGCAGGTGCCGCCTATCCATATGAAAGGCCCGGTCGTGGTGAAGCTGGTGAAATTGACGCTGGTTGCGCCGGTGTTCTTGAGTTGCACATAGAAATCGACGTAGCTGCCGATCGACACAGGCGGCGCAAGCGTAGACGGATTCTGGCCGTTGACTTCTTCGATCGCGGCCTGTGACGCAGGCGAAAGTACCAGCAAGGCAAGCAATAAACCGACGCATCGCATGCGGGAATGCGCCATCGCCGGAAATGACGCGTGTGCCGGACCGCAACGTGCTTGCATGATGCTCTTCTCCCGATTCCACAAAGTGATTCAGATGGAGTTGCCACGTGACCGGTTGAACCGAAGCGATTGGCGCGACGCCAATCCGACATGCCTGCTAGACAGCGGTTAAAACGTATCTATTGCGTCCGGCGACACGGAAACCGGTCTGCCGTCACGGACTGCGCGGTCGACGCGTTCGGACACGTGGCCAAAGCCTACCATTGGAATGACTGCGTTGATGGGAGCCGCGGCGGACTTTTCAACAAATACCCGTGCTCAGATGAAACCCCAGCACCGGCGCGCCTCGCCACCCGAAAAGCACTGGAACGCCGCAGCAGTGCTTGTCTTTGTCCAACAACCTGACAATTTTCAACAAGCACGTTAACCCTTTCCGCTGACCGCACCGTTCAACGGTTCATCCACCCCAACAAGGAGTGCACCGTGAAATATCTTCAATCACTGATCGCCGCGAGCGGGATGTTCGCCTCTGTCGTCGCATTCGGCATCACCACGGCATTGGCCAAGTCACCGCCCGTGCAGATCTGGCAGCCGCCACGCCTGGTCATCTCCGCTCCTGTCGACACCGCCGTGCAGGTGCAATCGGTACGCCTTACCGGCGAGGTGCGCGGCCGCCATGCCTGGACGGAAATCGACATGACCTTCTACAACCCGAACCGGCGCGTGCTGGAAGGCGAACTTCAGTTTCCGTTGCTCGATGGCCAGCGCATCGCCGGATTCGCCATGGACGTGAATGGGGCCTTGCGCGATGCGGTGCCAGTCGACAAGGCCAAGGGGCAGGCGGTATTCGAGGACATCATTCGCGGCAACATCGATCCCGGCTTGCTGGAAGTCACGCAAGGCAACAACTTCAAGCTGCGCGTCTATCCGATTCCCGCGCAGGGTGTGAAGCGCGTGGTGCTGCGAGTGGCCGAGACACTGGTTGAGCGCAACGGCCGCAGCGGCTATCGATTGCCGCTGGGCTTTGGCGACCGCATCGGCAATCTTTCGATCGACGTGCGCATCGCCGGAACTGCTGGCAAACCGGTTGCCGGTTCGCGTGCACTATCCGGCCTCGTTTTCGCGCAGGAGGACAACGGTTTTCGACTGCGCGTCAACCAGTCCGGCTTTGTGGCCGCCGATGCGCCGACGCTGGATATCGTCACCACGGCGAACGCCGGACCGGTCACCTATACGCAGACTTTCGAGGGCCGCACCTACTTCATCGCCGATGTGCCGCTGCGTGCGCTCGAAACTGCTCGCACGATCCCCGGCATTGTCGGCTTGGTGTGGGACAGTTCCGGCAGCGGCGCGGCCCGTGACCACGGCCGCGAATTCGCCTTGCTCGACAGCTATTTCAAGAAAATGCGCAATGGCGAAGTCCGCCTGATCCGCATCCGCCACAGCGCCGAAGCCATACAGGTCTTCCGCGTTGCCGACGGCAACTGGCAGGGCCTGCGCGACGCACTCGCGGCTACCGTGTACGACGGCGCCACCAACCTCGGTGCGTTCGTGCCCGAGGCGAAAGTGCAGGAGTACCTGCTGTTCAGCGATGGCCTGAGCAATTTTGGCGACACGCCGTTCGCCAGCGTTGGCGTCCCGCTTTATTCGGTCTCTGCCGTCGTGAAAGCCGATGGCACGTTTCTCCGTCATATCGCCCATCGTAGCGGCGGGCGTTTCATCGATCTCAGCCGAAATTCAGCCCTCGACGCCGCACGCCAACTGCTCACTGCCGCCACTCGGGTGACGCAGCTCTCATCAGACGGTGCCGCGCAGCTGGTCCTCGCCTCGCCGTTTCCCGAAGGCGGTCGCGTGCTGCTAGGCGGCGTGCTCAATGAGGACGAGGCCACGGTAAGACTCACGCTGGCCACCGGCGGCGGCAAATCCCCGGCACGGGATGTGTTTGTAAAAGGCAACGGCAACGCCGGCAACCTGGCGGCCGGCCAATGGGCACAGCTGCGTGTGGCCGAACTGGAAGGCGAATATCAATTGAACCGCGCCGAGATCCGCCGCCTCGGGCAACGCTTCAAACTGGTCAC
>JANNGY010000027.1:0-5616 GCA_031404095.1 Betaproteobacteria bacterium
TCTTTCAGGGCCGGCCCGAGTGGCTCACCGGCGGCGCCTTCGGCCCCGAGGCCAGCATTTTCAGCCCGCTGGTCAGTCTTCTCATGATTGCGTTGCTGTGGCGGTGGAAAGGCTCTGTCGCCGATCCAGTTTTGGCCCAACAAGCAAGGCGTCCAGTCTGGTAGGCAATGATTGCTAAGTTGCGAGGGCCTTTAAACGCTTGGCCCACGCCATTCGAGATTGCCAGATCTTGCGGCTTCGCATTTTCGGCCAGCCATGGGCGCGCAGAACCCTTTGCCAAGCAGATGAAAGCGGCCTGAGCATCCCCATGCATGGCGCGAAACGTGATTTGACATGGATCAAACGCCGGGGCGAGGTGTGTCATATGGTGTGGGAGTGATATCAATCAGCCTGCATCCCGGAAAGGATTCAATGAAGACATCGCGATTGCCGCCCTGCCTGCGCCAAACTGTCGTTTTTTTTCGTAAAGTGACCCGCGGTGGCTGAGCAAAATCATCCCGCAGTAAAGCCTGCGCCAACGAAAACCGCGCTGTGGAACCTGGGCTTTCGCCCTTTTTACCTGCTCGCATCTTTCTTTGCGGCCATGAGTGTGCTGCTCTGGACAGCGCAGTTTTCGGGCATTCTTCCTTTTGCATACCTGCCGGCGGGGATATGGCACGGTCATGAAATGCTCTTCGGATATACGACCGCGGTGATCGCCGGATTTCTGCTTACCGCCGTGCGCAACTGGACGAACGAGTCGACGCCGAGCGGCGTATCGCTGATGGCGTTAACAGCACTTTGGGTTTGCGGCAGAGTTTTGGTATTGACACCGTTCGCCGTCGCGGCCGCAATAGTGAATGCCGCATTCCCCGTCGCGGTTGCATTGGCGATCGGCATTCCCATACTGCGATCGCGCAACATCCGAAATTATTTCTTCATCGGACTGCTGGCACTCATGAGCGTATTGGTCCTGATGGTACACCTGGCGCTGGGAGAGTTTTTTGCAACTTCTCCACGTTTGGTTCTTCAGCTCGCACTGGACGTGGTGCTGTTCATCATGGTTGTGATGGGGGGCCGAGTGATTCCAATGTTTACCAACAACGGAGTTCCCGGAACCAATGCCACGCGTAATGCCTCACTGGAGAAGGCGGCGCTTGGTGCCGTCATATTATTGTTCCTGGCGGACCTGCTGCAATTGTCCGAAATCGTCATTGCCGTCATTGCGCTTTCGGCGGGACTCGCGCACGCCTTGCGACTGATTCTATGGCAACCCTGGCGTACTTTTTCCACGCCGTTGGTATGGGTACTTCATGCAGCCTATGCGTGGATCATCGTGCATCTTGCGCTTCGCGGTCTGGTTGAGTTGCACATACTGGCGGGATCGATTGCCGTTCATGCGCTGACCGTGGGCGCGATTGGCGGGCTGACGCTGGGCATGATGGTGCGGACCGCTCGCGGGCATACCGGTCGTCAACTTGTCGCGGACATGTCGGAACTTGCCATTTTTCTGCTTATACAAGCGGCCGCAGTCATTCGCGTCTTTGGCGGGATCGCCTCGCCCGACTTGTATGTGTTGAGCATCCAACTTTCCGCATTACTTTGGGCGGCGGCGTTTGCCCTTTATTTCGTGCGCTTCTGGCCCATACTGACGCGCGCCAGGCTCGACGGCAAACCTGGATAGGGCCAGGTGCCGAGCGCGCTTACTTCGCCCCCATCCGGATCGCCCCATCCAGACGAATCACCTCCCCATTCAGCACCTCATTCTCAATGATGTGCTTCACCAGCGCCGCGTATTCATCCGGCCGGCCGAGACGTGACGGAAACGGGATCTGCGCCCCCAGCGAGGCGCGGATTTCATCCGACATGCCTTGCAGCATCGGGGTTTCGAATATGCCGGGCGCGATGGTCATGACGCGGATGCCGAGCTTGGCGAATTCGCGGGCGATCGGCAGGGTCATGCCGTTGACGCCGGCCTTGGACGCGGCATAGGCGGCCTGGCCGATCTGGCCTTCGAACGATGCGACCGACGAGGTGTTGACGATCACGCCGCGCTCACCCGACGCGTTTGGCGTCTGCGTGGACATGGCGTGCGCGGCCAGGCGGATGACATTGAAGGTGCCGATCAGGTTGATTTCGACAGCGCGGCGGAAATTGGCCAGCGAGTGCGGGCCGTTCTTGCCGACCACGCGCTCGCCCGGCGCCACGCCGGCGCAGTTCACCGCGCCGTGAAGGCCGCCGAATGCGGACTTGGCGAGATCGACGGCGGCTTGCACGCTGGCTTCATCGCAGACGTCGGTTTCGGCAAATTTTGCATGGACACCCAATTCCGCCGCCACCTTTTCGCCGGCGTCCTTGTTGATGTCGGCGATGACGACATTGGCGCCCTGGCTGACAAACATGCGAGCCGTTGCGGCGCCGAGGCCCGAGCCACCGCCGGAGATGAGGAAGGTCGAATTCTGGATTTGCATAGGATTCCTGGTTAGATTGCAATGGCAAGGGTGACGGAAAAGCTGGGACAGAAAGTTTGTGCGATTGCGCCAATGGCGACCGATGGCCACCTATTATCCCACCGGGATTTCGGTTCGGCGAACACGTTGCTGATCGAGATCAGCATTGTGGCTTCGGGCGGAACCGGCCAAGGCGCGGTGCTACCATTTCACGTGAGAACTCTTTTCAATTTCGAATGACCGCAGATTTCCACCACATCGTCCCGGGCGTTACCGTCATCGAGCGCGGCTGGCTCAATTGCAACCAGATTGTCCTCCGGTCCGTTGCCGGAAACGTGCTGATCGACAGCGGCTATGGACGCCATGCCGAAGCAACGCTTCGCCACATCGCTGCCGCCCTCGACGGTGCGCCGCTTCGCCGGTTGATAAATACGCACTGCCACAGCGACCACATGGGCGGCAACCGTGCCGTGCGTGAGCAGTACCAGTGCCGCGTGACGATTCCCGAGGGTGAAGTGAAGCATGTGGTGCCGTGGAACGAGCAGAGTTGCTGGGCGCAAGACATGGATCAGTACGCCGAGGAATTCAGGTTTGACGACACCATGCGGGCGGGAGATACGTTTGAAGGAGGCGGTCACGTTTGGCAGGCGCACGCCGCACCCGGGCACGACATGGATGCGCTGATGTTCTTTGCCGCGGGGCCGCGAATTCTCATCACGGGGGATGCGCTGTGGGAGCGCGGCATGGGTTTCGTGTGGCCGGAAAATCCAGACGCGTCCGGTTCCTGCCCGCATATGCGGGCCGCCCGCCTTGCATTCGATACGATCGAAAAGCTCGATGCGGCGATTGTGGTGCCGGGGCACGGCCCGCCCTTTTCCGGCGTCGCCAGGTCGCTCGCGGATGCGAGGGGGAAACTGGCCGCGCTGGAAAGTGATCCGGTCAAGAATGCGCGCCATGTTGCCAAGGGCCTGTTTGTATTCGCATTGCTGGACAAAGGCGAGATCACAGTGGCCGATGTACCGGCGTACCTGGAATCGGTGCCGGTTTACCGGCGGATTCGCATGGAGTTTCTCAAGGTCTCGAACGATGAACTAGCGACACGCATGCTCGGTGAATTGGTGCTGGCCGGTGCGCTGCAAGTGGCTGGCGGCGTGGTCAGGCCGACAATGCGGGCGTAGGGGCGCAACCTCTGCGTTTGTTCGCCGGGACGATGGTTTCTGAAGTTTGCCTCATCGTATCGTGACACCTTAGGTAAGGAGTAATATGCAAGTGCATTGAAAAGCCCGCCGATTGTCGTTGAATCGACAACCGCGCAGGAGGCAGATGGATACACTGCTTGTTACCAGTTCGCCGTATCGCAACAAGGCACCATGGAAATGGCGTCAGGCGACAAGAATACAAAAAACAATAACACCCGCTGACTTGAGGAGAATGCGATGCCAGGCGTGGCGCCGCCCGATGCGATTGCCGGTGTCAGCACCTTTCCGCGCTTGCTTTTAAGCCACGCCGCGGTGCGTGGCGATCAGCCGGCATTGCGCGAAAAGGACCTGGGCATCTGGCAGACCTTCTCCTGGCGCCAGAGTGCCGCCGAAGTGCGCGCACTGTCCGGCGGGCTCGCCTCCCTCGGCTTCAAGCGCGGCGATGCGCTGGCCATCATCGGCGAAAACCGGCCTCGCCTTTATTGGTCCATCACCGCCGCGCAATCGCTGGGCGGCATCCCGGTGCCCCTGTACCAGGATGCCGTCGCGCAGGAAATGGTGTTTGTGTTCCAGAACGCCGACATTGCCTGCGCCATCGTCGAGGACCAGGAGCAGGTGGACAAGCTGCTGGAAATCATGCCGCAATGCCCTAAGCTCACGCACATCATTTATGACGATGCGCGCGGGTTGCGAAGCTACACTCGGGCGGAGTTGATCAGCTTCGATGAATTGCAGCGGCGAGGACGCGAATTCAATGGCGCGCACCCGGACTACTTCGAACAGGAAATCGACCAGGGCCGGCCGCAAGACATTGCCGCGCTGTTCTATACCTCCGGTACGACCGGCAGCCCCAAGGGCGTGGTGCTGACACATGAGGCGATGATCACTTCGGGTCGCACCTACTGCGAGTTCGAGCACCTCACCGCCGACGAAGAGTTGCTGGCTTACCTGCCGATGGCATGGATCGGCCAAAACCTCTTTTCGTATACGCAGTCGATGGTCGCCGGCTTCTGCGTGTCGTGCCCGGAATCGGCCGAAACGGTGATGACCGACATGCGTGAGATCGGCCCGACTTACTATTTCGCGCCGCCGCGTGTGCTGGAAGGACTGCTGACCTCGGTGATGATCCGGATGGAAGACGCGAGCTACCCGAAGCGCAAGGCATTTCATTACTTCATGAATCTGGCGCGCCGGGTCGGCACGCGTATTCTCGACGGCCAGCCGGTCAGTTTCGCCGACCGGTTTCGCTACGCACTGGGCAATCTCACTGTTTATGGCCCACTGCGCAATGTGCTGGGCATGAGCCGGGTGCATGTGGCATACACGGCGGGTGAGGCGATCGGCCCGGACCTGTTTGTTTTCTATCGCTCCATCGGCATTAACCTGAAGCAGTTGTACGGCCAGACCGAGACCACGGTCTATGTCTGCGTGCAGCCGAATGGCGCCGTCAGGGCGGATACGGTGGGGCCGCCGCTGCCGGGTTGTGAAATCAAGCTCGCCGGCGACGGCGAGATCCTGGTCAAGACGCCGGGCCTGTTCCAAGGTTATTTCAAGAATCCCGGCGCAACCGCCGAAGCGATCGATGCGGACGGCTGGTTCCGCACCGGTGATGCCGGTTTTTTCGATCCGGACGGCCATCTCAAAATCATTGACCGCGCCAAGGATGTCGGGCGGCTGACCGGCGGTACGCTATTCGCGCCCAAGTATCTGGAGAACAAGCTGAAGTTTTTCCCGCACATCAAAGAGGCGGTGGCGTTCGGCGATGGCAAGGATCACGCCACGGCGATGATCAATATCGACGTCGAGGCGGTCGGTGACTGGGCCGAGCGACGCAACCTCGGCTACGCCGGCTATACCGACCTCGCCGCCAAGCCTGAGGTCTATGCGCTGGTGCGCGAATGCATCGAGAAGGTGAACGTTGACCTCGCCGGCGATCCCAAGCTCGCCAATTCGCAGATCAGGCGCTTTGTGATCCTGCACAAGGAGCT
>JANNGY010000028.1:0-5880 GCA_031404095.1 Betaproteobacteria bacterium
TCGACCGGCGCCTGCGCTTCCTGACCAAGCGGCTCGATATCGCCGAGGTGGTCGATCCCGAGACGCCACGGGACGACGAGATTTCGGACCAGGTTTTTTTCGGCGCCACCGTGACCTACGCCAACCAGAAGGGCGACGAGAACACCATCACCATCGTCGGCATCGACGAGGTCGATCTGAAACGCGGCCACATCAGCTGGATTTCACCTATTGCGCGCGCGCTGATGAAGGCGCGCCCCGGGGACTCGGTGATGCTGCGGGCGCCGGGTGGCGTGGAAGAACTTGAGGTGATCGCGGTGCGCTACCAACGCATTGAGGTGGAAGCGTTCGTGCCGACGGAAGCGGCGTTTCCGGTCGACAAGAAAACGTAGATCGCCATTTGGTGAGGCTTTCCGGGCGAAAGTCGCCTGAAAGGCGCGCCGGTGCTTGAGTTTTGCAAGCCATCATTCGACAATAGAATGCAGGCAGCACCCACGTTCGCGGCAACAAGGTAAGTGCCAATGCGACCAGATCGCGGCGGCAAGTCTGTCGGCATTCGCGCCAATGCGGTCCTTCAAGCGCATTGCGGAAACAGGCGCATCGTGGCACCGGCCATCGTCAGAAATGCTTTAAATGAAGGTGTGCCGCTTTTCGTGATTCTGTTAGTGGGTGTGTTATGAGGCAAGCTCAGTGATAAGCTCTTGTAGAGGGCAATAGGAGAACCCGCCATGAAGCTTGTCCTACTTTTGGCAGCACTCTTTATTCCTTCACCTTTGTTCGCCCAGGAACCGCCTCGACACGACGGCTATGCTCCACTGGAAGGTCTGGTCGGTAGTTGGACGATCGCCGGAAGAGAAGGCACGTTTTTGGAAACATGTGATTGGTATGACGGTAGGCGCCACGTCGTCTGCAACTCAGAGTCAAAACGGAAGGATGGCTCTACCTCTCGCGGCATGAGCATTCTGAGCTTCGTTCCGGAACAAGGTTACGTGTACACAGGTATAGGAAATCGTGGCCGTTACGAGACCTATCGTGGCGGCACATACAAAGATGGAATCATCGAATACTTAGACCAATCCTCCGGAGCGCACACTCGCATCAGGATAGGGACGTTCAATGACAAGAAAATTGTGCCTTTCAACGTTCACTCGTCGAAAGATGGCATCGAATGGGAGCAAGCCGATTCGTTTAATTACACTCGAGTCAAGTAGTTCCTCGGTTGGCCACCGTGCCGTCTAACAATCCATTCAAGCCGACGCCGCTTCGCGGCGCGTCTTAATTCAGGCGTTAGAGATCATGAAAGTCCGAACGCATTCGCTCCGAACAGTGTTTGCCATAAGCGTTCTCTTGACGGCGTTTTGGCTCATCGGCTTCATCTACGAGCCAGTCGCCGGTAGGGACGCGCCGATTCCAGTCCTCTTGTTGGCAGGTGCGCTTGTCGCCACCGGTGTCTCTTATGCGGCATTCCGTGATGGCCGTCTTGCGGTTCCGGATCAATTTAAGGCTTTGGCGATCATCGTCATTTTTCTTCCTCGCATGGTCGGGGCATACGTGGCATCCGTGCCCATAACTGGCATTGTCGTGTGGTTGCTGGCTCGTGCCTTCTCAGAAAATCCGAAGGACTCCGAGGCAGGGATCTTTGTCGGCCTAATGGCATTCTGGTTGCCGTTATGGTTCGCGCCAGCGCTGGGTGCGGAGTGGTCGTGGCGTGCTATGCAAAAGCGAAGAGAAGCATGACCTCTCTCTCAAGAAAAAAAACATAGCGAGCCAGTGGGTGTCGCGGTTCAGCTTTCAGTGCTGCACTCGACAGCCTGCGAAGGATTGTCGGCGGAAGCTGCCTACGCACTACGCGAGATTGTCCTTGCATCCACTCCACTTGATTTCGAATTCCTAAATCCAGGTGCATTTACTGTTTACTTCAGCGCATCGGACGAGGGAAAAACTCAAGCGAACGAATTGGCACGAGCCCTCAGGCAATATGCACACAAGAATGAAATTTCACTATTTGGTGTGGCGACACATATTGGCGAGTGCGTCGCCAGCTTTGACTCTGAGGGTCACTTAGCATCACGTCCAATGGGAATGACAGTCACTCATGCCATGATGGCGGCGCACAAAGAGGCAACCGGCAATGCTCTCTCTTGAGTCGCTCAATCTAAGTGATTAATTTTCAATGACTTTTTTTGAGCGACTTTCGGGCGATTTGCGGCCCCGGCCCGATTACCCCGCTAACACGGCGTTCAAAAACGCTCCCTATGGTCGCTGGACGCCGCAAAAGCGCGGCGCCTTTTACCTTGGTCGATAGGTCCCACAAACCCACCACTGCTGCTATGCAAGGTCTTCCCTTAGAAACCCCCTCGCTTCGACTGCGCCACTTCGTACCAGAAGATGCGGCGCCAATGATGGCGCTGAACGCTGAATCGTCCACGCGCCAATGGCTCCCGTCGCACGTCTATCCGACGCTGGAAGACGCCACCTCCAGGCTAAAGTACTTGATATCCTGCTACTCAGCGCCCGGCCACCCACAGCGTGGCCCATACGTCTTGGCGGTCGAACGCAAGAACGGGTCACAGTTGCTTGGGCATGTTGGCTTCAGCCCTTTCGACGACGATGTCGAAGTCTCCTATGCCATCGCCGAGTCATCCCGTGGCTGCGGCTATGGCACCGAGGCGCTTGTCTACGCCTGCAACTGGCTCGTTGATGCCTTCGACGTGTCACGGATCTTGGCTCTTACGGAATCCGCGAACGTCGGCTCGCTCCGTTTGCTCGACCGAGCGTCTTTCGTCCGTGTACACGAGTCAGTCATGATGTTCCAGGGCCACGAGCAACTGGTCAGTCGCTACTACTGGCACCCGCCCATAACGCGCAGCGGGGTTTAACCATGCGGTCAACCCAACACGCAACGGTGCGACGCCGCGTGCAGATTACCTCAAACGTTGGGCCTCAAATGAGCGCACCTTTCCAATGTGCAAAGTGCGGAATGCTTCTTTGCGCCAGGCGAGGTTGGGGAGAATCACTTATGGTCACGCCCATGATCAACTGGTAATCAGCGTCGACGGAATTTTCCATTTCGACTGCTCGGTCGGCGGGTTCGCCGGCATGTCGCGATCGACATGGCAATAGAATTCATCGAGCTGACCGCGATGCGCGCGGGTCTGTGCGAATGCATTGACGGCGAGCGTGGCCGTCAACGCTTTCGCAACACGGCGATCACGAGCCGAAATCCACGCGGGAATTGCGTTGTCATTTTTCCTCCTCCTGCCTGACCACGTCATGTCCGCCGAAGCCGCGGCGCATCATCGCCAGCAGCTTGGCTTCGTATTCATCGCTGCCCTGGCTGGCGAATCTCGACATCAGCGCCAGCGACATCACCGGCGCCGGAATGCCAAGCTCGATCGCCTCCATCGCGGTCCAGCGGCCTTCGCCGGAATCCGGCACCCGCGGCGCGATGCCGACCAGGTCCTGGTCGTCCTTCAAAAATCTTGCCGTGAGGTCCAGCAGCCACGAGCGCACCACGCTGCCCTGCTGCCAGTTCTCGGCAATCGCGCCGATATCGAGGTCAAATTCACGTTTCGCGGCCAGCAGTGCAAAACCCTCCGCGTAGGCCTGCATCATTCCGTACTCGATGCCGTTATGCACCATCTTGACGTAGTGGCCGGCGCCCGAGGGCCCTGTGTGCAGCCACTGGTTCGGCTGCGGCGCCAGCGCCTTGAGGATGCGCGCGAGGCGCAGGATGGCGGTGGATTCACCGCCGACCATGATGCAGTAGCCATGCGCCAGGCCGTGCACGCCACCCGACACCCCGGCATCGACAAACTGTATTTCGGCCAGCCGGAAGGCTTCGGCGGCAATCACCGTTTCTTTGTAAAAACTGTTGCCGCCATTGACCACCAGGTCTCCCGGGGCCAGCTTCAGCCGCAACTCGTCCAGTGTCTGGTTGGTGGCCTTGCCGGCCGGCAGCATCACCCACACCTTGCGTGGCAACGGCAGGGCATTCAACATCGCGTCGAGCGAATAGGCGCCATCGAAGCCGGGTTCGTTAACGAGCGCATCGACCGAGCCGCCTCTGGCGTCGTAGCCAACCACGTGCACACTCGCGCGGCACAAACGCAGGGCCATGTTGGCGCCCATCTTGCCCAGTCCCACCATTCCGATTTGCATGCTAAAGCACCTTCCTGCGTATGTAAGTCACAACGATTTCGGCGAGGATGACCACCGCGAAAATGGTCAACAGTACCACCGCCACCTGGTCCCAGCGAAACAGGTTCATGGCCGAATCCATCGCCATGCCGATGCCGCCGGCGCCGACCAGGCCAAGCACGGCGGATTCGCGCACATTGATGTCCCAGCGAAACAGGGCGATCGACAGGAACGCCGGCTTGACCTGCGGCCAGTAGCCTTTGAGAAACACGCTGGCTCGCGAGGCGCCGACGGCGGTCAGCGCTTCGACCGGACCGGGGGCTGCTTCCTCGAGCGCTTCGCCGAACAGCTTGCCGACAAAACCGATCGAGCGAAAGGCAATCGCCAGCGTGCCGGCCAGCGCACCGGGCCCGAACACGGCGATGAACAGCAGCGCCCAGACCAGCGAATTCACCGACCTCGATGACACCAGGATCAGCTTGGCAAAGTAATTGATCGCGGCCACCGGGACCAGGTTGTGTGCCGCCAGCATGCCGACCGGAAACGCCAGCAGGATCGCTAGCAGGGTGCCGAGGGTGGCAATGTTGAGCGTCTCGATCAGCGCCTCATGCACCGATTTCGCATAGAACGCCCGGTCGATCGGCCACATGCGCACGAAGAAATCCTGGATCTGCGCGGGTGCATCGAACAGGAACTCGGGTATGAACTCGATGTGGCGCAACGACATCGCCAGCGCCGCCACCGCGATGAAGTAGAACGCGAAGCGGATGAGGCGCTGCTCGAATGAAAAACGTCGCCATTCGCGGTTGACAGCTTGCATCGGCGCCGCGGGCGAACTCATTCTTCCTCCCCGCGCCGGGCGATGATCACGCTCGACGGGCACCTGGCAAACCAGGCGGAAACGGTCCGGTTATCGAGGAACACGGCGCGCAGGATGTTCGACAGGATCTCGCCGATGAAGATCAGCGTGATGATGCTGATGAGGATCGCCAGCACAAAATCGTAATCGAAACGCTGGAATGCGGCGAACAGCGTGCCGCCCACGCCGCCGGCGCCAACGATGCCGACCATGGTGGAATTGCGCAGGTTGGAATCGAGCTGATAGGTGCAAAAGCCAAGGAAGCGGCCGAACACCTGCGGCAGCACGCCGTAGGTGAGCACATTGATGAACGAGGCGCCGGAGGCACGCACCGCCTCTACCTGCTTCAGTGAAATTTCCTCGATTGCCTCGGCAAACAATTTGGAAATGAATCCGAGCGAGCCCACCACCAGCGCGCCGATGCCGGCGATGGCGCCGAAGCCGACGGCCTTGACGAAAATGATCGCGACGATGACCGGGTGAAACGAGCGGCACAGCGCCACCAGCATGCGCGCCGGCCACGAAATCCACGGCGGCGACAGGTTACGCGCCGACATCAGGCCGATGGGCAGCGCCACCATGATACCAATGGCCGTGGCGATGACGGCGATCTCCAGGCTTTCGGTGAGGCCCTTGACGATCATTTCCCATTTGTCGCCGCCGAAGTTGGGCGGGAACATGCGCGACAGGAATCGTTCGAGGTTGCCGAGGCCCGAGACAAAGCGGGTCCAGGTGAAATCGAGTTGCGAGGCAGCCCAGAAGACGTAAGCAAGCAGCGCCAGCCAGTCCAGGCGTGTGGGCCAGTGGGCGGGGAAGGGGTTGCGGGGAGAAGTTGTTTGCACGGTGTGGTGTCGTCCATCGGAGTCTGTCTTTCTCTACTGGGCCGGGCCGCGGCACCCGTC
>JANNGY010000029.1:0-6648 GCA_031404095.1 Betaproteobacteria bacterium
AATCGAGACAGTTCAGGTTCGTTCCGGCGCTGTGGAAGCACTGCACTTGCGCAGTGATGCAGTTCAACCCGAGGACAGCTACGAGGTGTGGCTTGCGCCTGGGAAGCACTATCTTCCAGTAAAGATCAAGTTCTACGCCGGGCGCTTCCCGGTCGAATTAATTGCGACAAGTATCCGTACTACGCCATAATTCGCCTGTGCGACGCAATTTCGCGTCCTTTCCGGTCCCCCGAACGACAGCCTGCATGTCATTTACTCCCGCCCAATTCAATACCCTCGTCGAAGCCCTTACAGTCGTACTTCCCCTGACGTCACCAGCCGACGTGCAGCTGAAGCGCTTCTTTCGTGAGCATGCAAAACTGGGCGTGCGCGATCGGGCACTGATTGCAGAAACCGTATATGCAGTGCTCCGCCATCGCCGGGCGATTGAAAGCATTGCGACCGATGGCGTACCGCGCAAGATGGCCTTGCTGGCGTTGACACGATTCCAGGGCATCAGTGCACGCGAATTGATGACCGTGTTGAAGAAGAGCGAAAGCACCTGGCTGGGAGAAGCCAAGTCGCATCCCGCCGCCAACCCGCCAATCGGAATTGCTGCGGAATTGCCGGATTGGGTGATCGCGCGCCTCAAAGTCTTCATGAGCGACAAGGAAATCATCACGCTCGGCCGGAGCATGATGAATCCGGCCCCCCTGGATCTGCGCGTGAACACGGCAAAGGGCAAGCGCAACGCGGTCATGGGGCAGTTGCAGAAGGGGGGTATCGTCTGTACGCCCACACCTTTTTCGCCGATTGGCATTCGCCTTGAAACCAAAATTTCGCTTGCGCAGCACCCGGCATTTCTTGAAGGATTCGTCGAAGTGCAGGATGAAGGCAGCCAGTTGCTGGGATTGCTGTTGGAAGCAAAGCGAAGCGAGATGGTGGTGGATTTTTGCGCGGGCGCCGGTGGCAAGTCACTGTTGCTTGGCGCGGCCATGGCCTCGACCGGCCGCGTGTATGCCTTCGACGTTTCCGAAAAGCGACTCACCAATCTTGGGCCGCGGTTGAAACGCTCCGGCCTCTCCAACATTACGCCGCAAAAGATTGATTCCGAAAACGACGCCCGCATCAAGCGATTGGCGGGGAAAATCGATCGGGTACTGGTTGACGCCCCGTGTACGGGGCTGGGTACCCTGCGCCGCAATCCTGACCTCAAGTGGCGCCAATCCGACCAGGCCGTCAAGGAGCTGAATGTGAAGCAGGCGGCGATCCTCAAATCCGCCTCGCGTTTGGTCAAGCCGGGCGGTCGCCTGTTGTATGCGACGTGCAGCTTCTTGCCGGATGAAAACGAGCAGATCGTCTCGCAGTTTCTTGAATCGCACGCCGATTTCAAGTTGATTCCCGCATCCAGCGTGGTGACGCGCCTCAAGATTCCCCTGAAAGACATGGGCGAATATTTCCGGCTGTCGCCGCAACAACATGGAACGGATGGCTTCTTCGCAGCCGTGATGGAGCGCCGCAAATGATGCATGCAAAACCTCGCGGCTGATATAGACACCTTTGTCCAGCAGTTCAGCACCACTCGTGCCTGGTGGCAGATCGGGGTGATTGCAGCAGGGTTTGCGTCGAGTTGGGTCTTGGCGCGTCTGGTGTGCGCCAGGTTGCCCCCCGTTCTGAAGCCGGGGGCGCTCAAGATAGGCGCTGGCAGCGTGCAGCGTCTCGTTCTGCCCTTCCTTGCGCTGATATTTGTTTCGGTAGGTACATTTGCGTTGTCGAAGTGGCAGCCGGTACCGCTATTAAAGATCGCGATACCGGTTATCGCGTCGTTTGTCGCCATCCGGCTAGCGGTCTATCTGTTGGGTTATGTGATACCGCTAAGCCCTTTGCTGAAGGCTTCAGAGCGAATAATTGCCTATAGCGTGTGGGGCATTGTCGCGCTCCATCTTTTAGGCATACTGCCGGAAATCAGCGGGGCGCTCGATGACGTGAGCTTTGCGGTCGGCAAGCAGAAAATATCGCTGTTGCTCATTCTGCACGCCCTGTTCTGGTCGGTATTGACGTTCTTTGTTGCGCTGGCGATATCGCGGATTATTGAAGAGCGCATCATGTCCGCAGCGTCGTTCGATATGAGCATGCGGGTCGTAGCAGGAAAGACAATTCGTGCATTGGCCGTGGTCCTGGCCATCCTGATTGCGTTGCCATTGACCGGCATCGATATCACGGTGCTGTCGGTTTTTGGTGGTGCGCTTGGCGTGGGACTGGGACTTGCCCTGCAAAAAGTTGCCAGCAATTATGTGAGCGGATTTGTCATTCTGCTCGACCGGTCCATTCGACCCGGTGACCTGATCACGATTGGCGATCGGCAGGGCGTCGTCGCAGATATTCGGGCGCGATATACCGTCGTGCGCAGCCTCGATGGCACCGAGGCCATCATTCCGAATGACGCCATTATTTCGAATACCGTCCTGAACCATTCATTCTCGGACCCCAAGGTCGCCTTGACGACCCGGGTTACCGTCGATTATGAAAGCGATATTGATCAGGCCATGACATTGCTTCTTTCTGCAGGAACATCGCAATCGCGTGTACTAGTGGATCCTGAACCTTCTGTTTGGATCAAGAACCTTGGCGACAACGGCATTGAGCTGGAGCTGACTACGTGGATACGCGACGCGGACCAAGGCCAAGCCTCGCTGCGTGCCGCTATTTTGCGGGATGCATTGCGGTTGTTCCGCGAGCATGAAATCGCGATTCCGTTCCCGCGCCGGGATGTTCACGTCATTAACGCGCCGACCGGCACTGCAACCGCAAAACAGCAATAATTTCATTTGAAATCATCCATTTGCATTGAACGACCGACACTTTTGCTGTTTCATCGTAAAATGTGCGTCAAATAAGAATATTGATTTTCATTTGGAGCACCCTAAAGTGAATAGTCCTGATTTTATGGCGACTGGCCTGATTGACCTTCCCTGGTGGGGATACATCGCTGTCGCGCTGGTGTTGACGCACGTGACCATCGCGTCCGTGACCATTTTTCTGCATCGCGCCCAAGCGCATCGCGGCTTGGATTTGCACGCGATTCCCAGTCATTTTTTTCGTTTTTGGCTATGGCTCGCGACCGGCCAGGTAACAAAGGAATGGGTCTCGATTCATCGCAAACACCACGCCAAGTGCGAGACCGAAGAGGATCCACATAGCCCGATGATTTATGGCATCAAGAAGGTGCTGACCCAAGGCGCCGAACTGTACCGGATTGAATCCCGGAAACAGGAAACGATGGACAAGTACGGTCACGGCACGCCCGACGACTGGATGGAACGCAATGTCTACAGCAAATACAGTTGGCAAGGAGTCGGACTGATGCTGGTCATCGACCTGGCGCTATTTGGGCCGATCGGCGCAACCATCTGGGCCGTGCAAATGGCTTGGATCCCTTTCCATGCGGCAGGCGTCATCAACGGCATCGGCCACTATTGGGGATACCGCCATTACGCGGTAAATGACACCTCCACCAATATCACACCAATCGCGTTTTGGATCGGCGGCGAAGAGTTGCACAACAACCACCATGCATTTCCAACATCCGCACGTTTTTCCATGCGCTGGTATGAGTTCGATATCGGCTGGCTGTACATAAATATTCTGCAGTTCATTGGCTTGGCAACCGTAAAGAAGGTCGCGCCGCGTCCGCGGTTCAACATGAACAAGGTGGCGTGCGACGGGGAAACACTGCAAGCCGTCATCGCCCATCGCTACGAAATTGTCACCAATTATGCGAAGACGCTTAAATCGACCTGCAAGGAAGAGATTGCGAAATTGCGCGAGAACGGTCGTACGCCACTGGCTGCGATGCGCGAAGGCAAGGCGGTGCGTAACTTCCGCCACTGGCTGCGCAGCGATGCCGGACAGCTTAGCGCGGAGAATCGCGCCACCCTTCAGGAAACACTGAAGCACAGCGACAAACTGGACACCATATATACTTTTCGTCAGGATTTGGCCAAGCTCTGGGAGAGGTCTACGCTTTCGAAAGAGGAACTGGTGTTAAGACTCGAGGACTGGTGCAAGCGCGCCGAAGCAACCGGCATCCAGCAACTGCAACAATTTTCACGTCAGCTTCGAAGTTACGCCTGACGGTTCCAAATGCAAAAAAAACCCGGCACAAGCCGGGTTTTTTCTTGCCTGAAGATCGAATTACTTCAGCTTTGTTTCCTTGTAGGCCACATGTTTGCGCGCCTTGGGATCAAACTTCATGATCTCCATTTTTTCGGGCATGGTCTTCTTGTTCTTGGTGGTCGTGTAGAAATGGCCGGTACCGGCGGTGGACTCAAGCTTGATTTTTTCTCTCATGATCCGCTCCCTAGATGGCTACGCCGCTGGCACGCAAATCGGCGAGCACGGCGTCAATGCCGTTCTTGTCGATGGTACGAAGGCCGGCATTGGTCAGGCGCAGGCGCACCCAACGATTTTCAGATTCAACCCAGAAGCGACGGTACTGCAGATTCGGCAGAAAGCGACGCTTGGTCTTGTTATTCGCGTGGGAAACATTGTTGCCCACCATCGGGGCCTTTCCCGTTACTTGGCAAACGCGTGCCATAAAACACCTCATTAAACGATTGAAGAGCGGACCGAAACGACCGGTTCCATTAGTTGTTGATTCCCAGCCACTCGGGAGTGACACCACAAAGATCGTGGCCAGCCTAAAATTATATACAAAACCAAGCACTTGGCGCAACCGTTACTTTGCCCATTCTGCAGAGTCAGGCGAGTATTCCCTGTTCCGCGAATGACAATGATGCACCCGGCGCAACAATGAAGTGATCGAGTACCCGCACATCGACAAGTGCCAGCGCGTCTGCCAGCGCCTTGGTCAAGGACCTGTCAGCAGCACTGGGACTTGCCTCACCTGATGGATGGTTATGCGCCAAGATCACGGAAGCGGCGTTATGAGCGAGCGCTCGCTTTACTATTTCACGAGGATAGACGCTTGTCTGAGTCAACGTACCTCGAAACAACTCCTCGACGGCGATGACGCGATTTTGCGCGGTCAGGAATACCGAAACAAACACTTCATGTGGCAGCCTTGCCAGAGTCAGGCGCAAATAGTCTCTGACGGCCTGGGGTGAATTCAACGCATCCGCCAACTTGATCTTTTCGTTTAGCGCCCGGCGAGCCATTTCCAGCACTGCCTGCAACTGCACATACTTGGCGGCACCCATGCCCTTGATGCCGCAAAGGGCCGCTTCGCTTGCGGAGAACAGGTTGGCGAGCGAACCGAAGTGCTCGATCAATTCGCGCCCGAGATCAACAGCACTTTTGCCCGTGACGCCAACCCTGAGAAAAATCGCAAGCAACTCAGCATCGGACAAGGCATTTGCGCCCTGCTTCAAAAGGCGTTCACGCGGGCGTTCATCTTCGGGCCATTCGGTTATTGCCATGTCGTTGAAAAATCCTGTGTAAAATTCTGAAATGTCAGAAGAAACTGTAAAACGAGTTGTGCTGGGCATTACCGGGGGCATTGCTGCCTACAAGTCAGCCGAGCTCACGCGCCTATTGAAGCAGTCCGGTATCGATGTTCAAGTAATCATGACCGAGGCAGGCACCCGATTTATCACGCCGTTAACGCTTCAGGCCCTGTCCGGAAATGCAGTATTCGTCGACGTCTGGGACAACCGGATTGCCAATAATATGGCGCATATTGAACTGTCCCGAAACGTTGCTGCAGTCGTTATTGCACCAGCAAGCGCCGATTTTCTGGCCAAACTCGCCAATGGACTTGCCAACGACCTCCTCTCAACGCTTTGCCTGGCTCGTCAGCCGACATGTCCGTTGCTGGTTGCCCCGGCGATGAATCGCGAAATGTGGGAAAACCCGGCAACGCAGCGAAATATTGCGCAGTTGCGAGCAGATGGCGTGACGATCTTGGGCCCGGCTGCCGGCGACCAAGCCTGCGGCGAGACGGGCATGGGACGCATGCTGGAAGCGGACGCGATTGTTACGGAAATTGACGCCATCTTCAGTCCGAAAACTCTGTCTGGCGTACGCGCCCTGGTAACCGCCGGGCCGACTTTTGAGCCGATCGATCCGGTCCGTGGAATTACCAATCGAAGCTCCGGCAAAATGGGCTACGCCATTGCTCAGGCGTTGCGAGATGCCGGTGCGAGCGTAAGACTCGTCAGTGGGCCGACCGGAATCACAGCCGCTGCAGGAGTTGAAATAACGGAAATTGAAACATCTTTACAGATGTTCAACGAAGTTAAGAAACATTTTAGGGAGGTCGACCTCTTTTTCTCGGTGGCGGCAGTAGCTGATTACACGCCGGCAAGCACGAAACACCAAAAGATAAAGAAGTCGGCCGCCAGCATGACGGTTGAGCTAGTGCCAACAACGGATATCCTTGCCTGGGTGGCGGCACAACCGAGCCCGCCGTTCTGCGTTGGATTTGCAGCAGAGAGTGAAAACGTCGTTGAATATGCACGCAAAAAGCGTGAACAGAAGGCAATTCCTATGATCGTCGCCAACCTGGTGACGTCGGCAATCGGCGCCGATTCTAACGAAGTGACGATCATCGATTCCTCCGGCGACCATCATTTCCCAAGCGCACCAAAGCGTATCGTTGCCCAGACAATCGTTGCCCACGCGGCGAAATTACTCAGGCAGGATGCCCGC
>JANNGY010000030.1:0-4073 GCA_031404095.1 Betaproteobacteria bacterium
AGCGCCGCCATGTTGGTCTTGGACTGCGGCACCACGACGTCCCAGAAGAAGCGCAGCGGCCACGGCCCGTCGATGCGCGCGGCCTCGGCCAGCTCGTCGGGGATGGTGAGGAAGAACTGGCGGAAGAGGAACGTCGCGGTCGCCGAGGCGATGGCGGGCAGGATGAGGCCCGTATAGGAATCGAGTATCCCCAGGTCGGAGGCCACCTTGAAGGCCGGAATGATGCGCACCTCGATCGGCAGCATCAGGGTGATGAAGATCATCCAGAAGAAGAAGTTGCGCAGCGGAAAGCGGAAATAGACGATCGCGAACGCCGACAGGATCGAGATCGAGATCTTGCCGATGGCCACGACCACCGCCATGATGAAGCTGTTCACCAGCATGGTGGAGACCGGCGCCGACGACCCCTTGGTCGAGCCGGCCTTGAGCACCTGCGAGTAGTTCTCGATCAACTGGTCGCCGGGCAGCATCGGCATCGGCACCGTGACGATCTGGTCGTAGGTGAGCGTCGACGCGACGAACGTCACGTAGAGGGGGAATGCCACCAGCAGCACGCCGACGATGAGCACGGCGTGCGCGAAGAAATCCAGCCAGGGTCGGTTTTCTACCATGGGATTTGACGCCTCGTTCCTCGGCCACGCATCTCAGTACTGCACCTTGCGCTCGACGAAGCGGAACTGAACCACCGTGAGCGAAATCACGATGAACATCAGGATCACCGACTGCGCGGCCGAGCTGCCGAGGTCGGCGGCCTTCACCCCGTCGTGGTAGACCTTGTAGACCAGGATCTGCGTGGAGCCCGCGGGCCCTCCCTGGGTGGTCGCGTCGATGACGCCGAAGGTGTCGAAGAACGCGTAGACGATGTTGACGACCATGAGGAAAAAAGTGGTCGGCGACAGTAGTGGAAAGACGATGGTCCAGAACCGGCGGAACGGCGAGGCGCCGTCGATGGCGGCAGCTTCCATCAGCGACTTCGGGATCGACTGAAGGCCGGCGAGGAAAAACAGGAAGTTGTAGCTGATCTGCTTCCATACCGAGGCAATGACCACGAGGATCATGGCGTGCTCCCCGTCAAGCACATAGTTCCAGGGAATGCCGTTCTGTTTCAGGACATAAGCGACGATGCCGATCGAGGGTGCGAACAGGAATGCCCACAGCACGCCGGCGATAGCGGGCGCCACCGCATACGGCCAGATCAGCAGCGTCTTGAAAATGAACGCGCCGCGAAGGATACGATCGGCCGCCACCGCCAATAGCAATGAAATCGACAGGCCGAAGAACGCCACCAGCACGCTGAAAATCGCCGTGGTTTTGAATGAGGCGAGGTAGTGGTCGTCGTTGAACAGGGTCTTGAAATTATCGAACCAGACGAACTGGGTATGGAGCGCGAACGCGTCCTGCAACAGCAGCGACTGGTAAACCGCCTGAAAGGCCGGCCAGAAGAAAAAGATGACGGTGACGGCGATCTGCGGTGCGACCAGCAGGTAGGGCAGCCATGCGGAGCGGAAGACGACGCGTTTTTCCATCTGACTCAGTGGCAGGTGAGGCGCGGCAGCGGTGGCAGGATAGGCATGACGGGAAACGGGTGCATGATTTTCACCCGCTGCCCGTCAGCGCAATTCACTATTGCTTGTTCGCCGCCTGGAACTTGCGCAATATTTCATTGCCGCGCCTGACCGCCTCGTCGAGCGCCGTCTTGGCGTCCTTCTTGCCGGCAAATACGCCTTCCATTTCCTCTTCAATCACTTCGCGGCCCTGCACGAAATTGCCGAAGCGCAGCCCCTTGGAGTTGGCCGTCGCGGGCTTGTTGTTCAGCGATCGCGTGGCGAGATCCATGCCCGGATTCTTTTCGTAAAAACCCGACTTTTTCGTCAACTCCGCCGCGGCCATGGTGATCGGCACATAGCCGGTGCCGGTGTGCCAGTCCATCTGCACTTCCGGCTTGGAGAGGTAGGCGAAATACTTGGCCACGCCTTTATACGAGTTGTTGGTCTTGCCACTCATCACCCACAGCGAGGCACCGCCGATGATGGTGTTCTGCGGCGCGCCCTTGACGTCGTCGTGATAGGGAATCAGCTGGATCGACCAGGCAAACTTGGCATTTTTCCTGATATTGGCGATGGCGCTGGTGCTGCCGGTGAACATGGCGCACTCGCCGCTGAAGAATTTCGAGTCACCCTGATTGGTGCGGCCGGCGTAGGTGAACGTCCCCTTTTTCGACATTTCACCCAGCATGGTGATGTGCCTGATGTGAAGCGGCGAATTGATCTGGAACTGGGTGTCGAGGCCGCCGATGCCGTTCTCCAGCGTGCCGATGGGTACGTTGTGCCAGGCGCTGAAGTTTTCGATGTGCAGCCAGGACGGCCAGCTGGTGGTGTACGGACAGGAATGACCCGAGGCCTTCAGCTTGTCGGCGGTGGCAATGAATTCTTTCCAGGTTTTTGGCGCCTTGTCGGCATCGAGGCCGGCTTTCTTGAAGGCGTCCTTGTTGATGTAGAAGGCGACCGAGGAACTGTTGAACGGGAACGACAGCATGTTGCCCTTGTTGTCGGTGTAATAGCCCGCGACCGCCGGCAGATACGCCTTGGGATCGAATGGCTCGTCGGCATCCTTCATCAATTGCGCGACCGGCTTGACCGCGCCCTTGGCTGCCATCATGGTCGCCGTGCCGACTTCGAAGACTTGCAGGATATGCGGCGCATTGCCCGCACGGTATGCCGCGATGGCGGCGGTCATCGATTCCGGGTAGGTGCCTTTGAATACCGGCACGATCTTGTAATCTTTCTGGGTGGCGTTAAACGCGGTGGCCTGTTCAACCACCTTGTCGCCAAGCGCTCCTGTCATCGAATGCCATAACTGGATTTCGGCCTGGGCCTGGGCGCCGGTGGCGGTGAAAGCAAGCGCCGCGGCAATGCCCGCGCGCATGGAAGCGGTATTCAACATTCGGTTCTCCTCGTTTGATGGAAAGGTCGTCATGTCGCGTCTGGTCGTGGCACGCGCTACTTTATTCCGGCATTGTGACTGTCACTTTACGGAAACATTCTAGCAGCACACTTTGAGGCATCGCCTTGCGGCGGTTGAACACATGTCGTTCATCCGCCGGATAACGCCGCCACAATCAGAATTTCATCTTGTGCGTTGAGAGGCGCGTCCAGCGACCGCTCCAACTCGGCGTTGACGAACAGTTTGATGTGCGCCCTCACCCGGTCCTGCTCGTCGATCATGCGAAAGCGGATTCCTGGGTACTGCCGGTCGAGGTCGTGCAGCAAGGCATCCAGCGTCCCGCCTTTAGCTTGCACCTCGCGCGAACCGCCGGTGTACTCGACCAGCGGCGTTGGCAATTGCACTTTCACAGCGCGTTCACAGGCTGTATGCCTCGACCGAATAGATGTGCGGCAGGTGCAGCATCAGGCAATGCCACTGGCTGCCTTCGTCGAAACTTGCCCAGACCTCGCCGCAAGTGGTGCCGAAATACAGGCCGACTGTGTTCTGCTGGTCGGCGCTCATGGCCTGGCGCTTGACCGTGAACCAGGCCTGGCCAGCCGGCAATCCGTTGGCCTGACGCTGCCAGGTCGCGCCCGCGTCCTGCGACCGGTAAACCGCAGGCTTCCCTGCCACCGACATGCGCGGCCAGACCGTGGTGCCATCCATGGGAAAGACCCAGAGCGTTTTCGGGTCGCGCGGATGCAGGGTCATGGGGAAGCCGATGTCACCGATTTCCTTCGGCATGTTTTCACCGATTCGGGTCCATCGATTGGCGGCGCGATCGAGCTTGTAGATCCCGCAGTGGTTTTGCTGATACACCACATTCCGGGTGGTCGGATGCATGCGCACGCAATGCGGATCGTGACCCCACTCGGCATTCGGGGTCAGGCAGGAACTCCGCCGCGCAGCCGCGGTTGAGCGGCTTCCAGGTGGCGCCGCGATCGAAACTTTCAAACACGCCGCCACCGGACATGCCGATCATCAGGTGCTTGGCATCGAAAGGATCGACGTTGATCGAATGCAGCGTCGCCCCGTCCGGCGGGGACTCCTGTGAACCGCCCAGCCATTTTGGCCGGTCGGGATGCAGG
>JANNGY010000031.1:0-7457 GCA_031404095.1 Betaproteobacteria bacterium
CCCAAGGGCCAAAAGGAAAAAGTGAGCATCTGGATTTTGCCTTCCGCCGCTCGCTTACGCTCGCTTAACCTCGCAAGCGAGGTTAGCGTTCGCCGCAACTCCGCTGCGCTTCGTTGTCAACACCTGGCGAAGGTCTATGACACCGCGCACCCACGGGCAAAGCGGAAGAAATGACGTCCCGCACCCGATCCATCCTGCGCCTCGCCCGAAATGTTGCGTTCGGCATCCTGGCGCTGGTCGCGTTACTGCTCGTCGGTGTCTACCTCCTGTTTCGCGCCAGCCTGCCGAAACTTGACGGCGAAGTTTCGATGGCCGGCCTGACGGCGCCGGTCACGCTCAGTCGCGATGAGCGCGGCACCGTGCAAATCACTGCGAGGAACACACCTGACGCAATGCGGGCGCTGGGATTCGTTCATGCGCAGGAACGTTTTTTCGAAATGGACCTCGCGCGCCGCGCCGCCGCCGGCGAACTGTCGGCGCTACTGGGCGGGGCGACGCTGAAGATGGACAAGGAAAAGCGCAATCACCGCATACGGGCGCGCATGGAAGCGGCGTGGAAGGCGCTACCGGCGGCGGAGCGCGAATCGGTGCACGACTATGCCGCCGGGGTCAACGCCGGCCTTTCGGCACTGGGGTCGCGGCCCTGGCAATACTTCGTCCTGCGCGCGCAACCTGAGCCATGGCGCGAGGCGGATTCATTGCTGGTGGTGGCGGAAATGTATTTCATGTTGCAGGCGCGCGGCATCGAAGAACGATTCGCCGAAATCGAGCTACGCAAAAAATTGGGGGATCGCATCTTTGACTGGATCAAGCCGCGCGGTGGCGAGTGGGATGCGGCGCTTGATGGCAGCAGTTTCACACCAATCGACCTGCCGACGGTGGTCGACATCGATACCCGCAAGCCGGCGGTGCGCGCGGCGAACTCGACGAGCGGGTTGAATGGAACGGGAGAGGAGGTTTTCATTGGCAGCAACAACTGGGCGGTCGGCGGTGCGCTCACCGCCAATGGCCGAGCCATCCTGGCCGACGACATGCACCTGGGACTGGGCGTGCCGAACATCTGGTTTCGGGCGCAGATCGTCACCGGCGAAGGCGCCGCGACACGGCGCGTCGCCGGCGTCACCTTGCCCGGCGTGCCCGGCGTGGCCGTCGGCAGCAACGGCCATGTTGCCTGGGGATTCACCAACGCCTACGGGCAATGGTTTGACTGGGTCGCGCTGCCCAAGTCGCAAAGTTCGACGCCGTTGACCACGCATCGCGAAATCGTCTCGGTGAAGGGCGGGGACAGTGTCGAGGTCGAGGTGCGCGAAGCACCCTGGGGTCCGGTGTTGCGCAGCGATGCGGTCAACGACTACGCGCTGTCCTGGGCGTTGTATCGCGAGGGCGCCGTTAATTTCCATTCCAACAAGGTCACGTCGGCGACCTCGGTCGATGAGGCGATCGCCATCGCACAGCAGGGCGGTATCCCGCACCAGAATTTCGTGGTCGCGGACAAGGCGGGCAACATCGCCTGGACCATCATGGGACGCATGCCGGATCGCGTGCCGGCACAGGACTCTGCGCGTGGACGCCTGACGGCGGAAGCGGCATTGCCCAAAGGCTGGTTGCCGGCAGCGCAATATCCGCTGGTGAAAAACCCGGCCGATGCGCGCCTCTGGACCGCCAACAGCCGCCAGCTTGGCGGCGCGGGCGGCGCGATCATCGGCGATGGCGGCTTCGACCTGGGCGCGCGTGCCAAACAAATCCGCGACCGGCTGCACGAGAAAGCACAACTGGTCGAAAAGGATCTCTACGACATCCAGCTCGACCGCGAATCGCGTTTCCTGAAACGCTGGGCGTCACTGGCCGAAAATGTCGCGCGCGCCAGGCCGGGCGACAAGGCAAATGCGATTGCCGTCCAGTTGAAAACCTGGAAAGGCCACGCCGAACCCGGTGAAACCGGACATCGCATCGCGCGTGCGTTCCGCCAGCGCGTGTTGGATCAACTCTGGCTCGCATGGTTGACTGCCGCCGACAACGAGGCCGCCGGGCCTGACGCAGCGGAGAAACGCTACAAACCGTATTCCGCGGACGGGCGCTTCGAGTACCCGGCCTGGCAGGCGCTCACCGCGCGGCCGATACATCTATTGCCGCAGCCCCACGCAGACTGGGACAATTTCCTGGCCAAGCAACTCGATTTCGTGCACGACGAACTGGTTCAGCAGAACGGCAGCCTGGCCGACGCCACCTGGGGCAAACGCAACACCGCGCGCATCGGTCATCCATTCTCGCGCTTCATGCCGTTCCTCTCGCCATTACTCGATATGCCGCGCACGCCGCTGGCAGGCGATAACCACATGCCGCGCGTTGCGTCGCCCACCTTTGGCGCTTCGCAGCGCATGGTGGTGGCGCCGGGCTTTGAGGAGAACGGCATTCTCACCATGCCCGGCGGTCAAAGCGGGCACCCGTTGTCGCCGTTTTTTGGCGCGGGTCACGAGGCGTGGGTAAGTGGCAGTGCGACGCCCTTGCTGGCGGGCGAAGCGCGCCATACGCTTACCTTGAAGCGATAAACTCAAGCACCCGCGCGCCTTTCCGGGCGCTTTCGGCCTGCGAGACGCGCCAGTGCTGGGGTTTTGCTTTCGAATTGGCACTTTGCAGATGCGACCGAATGGCATCTGCCCCCGCCTGCGCCTAGAATGGACGCTTATGGAAACAAGCGCATGAAACCGCGTTACCTCGGCAGATTCGCGGAAGCCGAACAGCAAATCCGCGCCACCGGCGCGCGGCTGACCCAGCCTCGGCAGGCGGTGCTCGCCACCCTCCTCGCCGCCGGCCACGCGATATCCCACCAGGATGTCGCCACCATGCTGGCCGAGCATCAGCCGATCGATCGCGTGACCGTCTATCGCGTTCTCGATTGGCTGGTCGAGGTTGGCATTGCGCATCGCCTTGCCGGCGATGACCGCGTCTGGCGTTTCATGCCCAACCACGCGCAGGCCGGCGGCACGGATGGTGTTCCACATCGGCACGCCCATTTCACCTGCGACCAGTGCGGCCAGACCTTTTGCCTGAACGACATGTCGCCGACACTGAACGTCAGGCTGCCGGCGGGTTTCAAACCCACCGATGTGGATTTGAAGTTTCGTGGCGCCTGTGCGCACTGTTCATAGGCGGCGCAGAAGTGCCTCCGCAATGCCCGACGGCATGACTGCCTCCTCCATTACGCCTGTCACGCTGCTCACCGGCTTTCTCGGCAGCGGCAAGACCACGCTGCTGAATCGCCTGTTGCGTCATCCGGCGATCGGCGAGACGGCGGTGCTGATCAATGAATTCGGCGCGGTCTCCATCGACCATCTGCTGGTGCGGGAGACCAGCGAAAACCTGACCGTGCTGGCAAACGGCTGCATTTGCTGTTCGGTCGCGGGCGACATGGTGCAGGCTTTGCGCGACCTCTATTTCAAGCGGGCCAATGGCGAGGTGCCGGACTTCAAGCGCGTCATCATCGAGACCACCGGTCTCGCCGATCCGGCGCCGATCATGCACACGCTGATCGAGATGCCGCTGGTGGCAGCACGCTATTCGCTGGCGGGGGTTGTCACGACGGTTGACGCCGAACACGGCGAGGGGCAGCTCGACCAGCACCTCGAATCGGTCAAGCAGGCGGCGGTGGCCGACCGGATGGTGCTGACCAAAACCGATTGCGTGCCGCGCGAATCGGTCGACCGCCTGCGCGCGCGGCTGCAGGCGCTGAACCCCGGCGCGCAAATAATTGAGGTGGTGTCCGGCGAGGTTGATCCGGCTGTCCTGTTTAATACGGGGCTCTATCAACCCGGGCAGAAATCACCGGATGTGCAGGCGTGGCTGCGCGCCGAGGCGTATCGGCCGGTGGCAGCGACCGGATTAGCCTCGCCTTTCAATCGCTCTGTACCCGCCGGCCGGCACGATGAGCGTTTTCGTGCCTTTGCCGTCATCATCGAGGAACCGGTTGTCTGGCAACAACTGGTGGATGCCCTGGAAACGCTGACCAGCCTGCGCGGCGATCAGTTGCTGCGCATCAAGGGCATTGTCAATGTGGCCGGGGAGGCACAGCCGCGCGCGATTCACGCGGTACAGCACACGATTTATCCGGTGGCGCGTTTGGCGGCCTGGCCGGACGCGGATCGCACCACGCGGCTGGTGTTTATCACGCGGGATCTGGATGAGCAGTTTGTGCGTGAGACGCTGGGGTCGTTTATTGGCGAAGCGCGAATGTGCGACGATCGCACCCCCATCCCAGCCTTCCCCCATCAAGGGGGAAGGAGCTAAAAACTCACCCGTTGACGCTTGAACGCGCCGTCACACGCCCTCACCTAACTTACCTTCCTTAAAATTCATCAACTGACAAGCCTTCCATGCCCTCCCAATCCTCCAGCAAACCCCCCATCCCCACCACCATCCTCACCGGCTTCCTTGGTGCCGGCAAGACCACGTTGCTTAACCGCATCCTGACCGAACGTCACGGTGAGAAGATCGCCGTGATCGAAAACGAATTCGGCGAGGCCGGCATCGATAACGAAATCCTCGTGCAGAACAAGGAAGAGCAGATCATCGAGATGAACAACGGCTGTATCTGCTGCACCGTGCGCGGTGACCTGGTGCGGATCCTCGGCGAGCTCGCCGACAAGCGCAAGAAGGGCAAGCTCAAGTTCGACCGCGTCATCATCGAAACCACCGGCATGGCCGACCCCGGGCCGGTCGCGCAGACGTTTTTCATGGACGACAATATTCACGAGGCGTATGTGCTCGACGCCATCATCACCGTGGTCGATGCCAAGCATGCGCAACAGCAACTCGACAGCAACGAACAGGCGCGCCAGCAGATCGGCTTTGCCGACCGCGTGCTGCTGTCGAAGACCGACCTGGTCGCCCAGGAAGAGACCGATGCCCTGATCAGCCGTCTGAAACGGATGAATCCGCGCGCCACCTACAAGAACGTGCATTTCGGCGAAACCGACATCAAGGAAATTCTCGACGTGCGCGGCTTCAACCTGAATTCGATCCTCGACATCGATCCGGATTTCCTGAAGGAAGACCACCACCACCACGATGACGACATCCAGTCGTTTGTGTTCACCAGCGAGCGCGCGCTGGGCATGGAAAAAATCGAGGCGTTCCTGTCGCTGCTGATCCAGACCTACGGCAACGACATGCTGCGCTACAAGGGCGTGCTTAACATCGACGGCCAGGACAGCCGCATGATCTTCCAGGGCGTGCACATGACCATGGGCGGCAGTCCCGGCAAGCCGTGGGCGCCGGGCGAGAAGCGGGAATCCAAGATGGTCTTCATCGGCCGCAACCTGCCCAAGCGCATCTTCGTCGAAGGGCTCGCGTATTGCGTCGCGGACGACGCGAAGACCGTGATCGAACTGAAATAAACGCAGCCGATGATCGTTGAAATCACCGGCCTCACCGCCGGCTATGGCGGCAAGGCGGTGCTGGCGCTCGACCGCTTCAATGTTGAGACGGGGCAGCACACGCTGGTGCTGGGCCCGTCGGGCTGCGGCAAGACCACCTTGCTGAACATCATTGCCGGCATCGCCTTGCCGATGTCGGGCGAGGTCTGTGTCAATGGCACGCGCGTCGCCGCGCTCAGCGCTGGCGATCGCGACCAGTTTCGCGGCCGCCACATTGGCTTTGTCATGCAGCGCCTGCACCTGATTTCCGCGCTCACCGTCGAGGGAAATTTGCGCCTGGCGCAGCGCCTGGCTGGCGTGCGCGCCGATGACGCCCGTATCCGCGCCATCCTCGGCGCCCTGGGTATTTCGCACCTTCATCGCACGTGGCCGCGCCAGCTTTCGCAAGGCGAGGCTCAGCGCGTGGCCATCGCGCGCGCGGTGGTGAATCGTCCCGTGCTGATCCTCGCCGACGAGCCGACCGCAGCGCTCGATGATGGCAACTGCCAGGCGGCCATCGAACTGCTGTTCGACCAGGCCCGCGAACATGGCGCGACCCTGCTGGTGGCAACCCACGATCCGCGCATCAAATCGCGGTTCGCGCACGTGCGGGAACTGGCGGCGTGAACGCGATATCGACAGCCCTTCCGCTCGCCCTCGCGTACTTGCGCGAACGCCCGCTGGCGACCTTGCTGAACGTATTGCTGCTGTCACTGGGCATCGGCACCATCGTCGCCCTGCTGCTCACACTTTCGCAGGTCGAGGAACGCATGGAGCGTGATGCCGCCGGCATCGACCTGGTGGTGGGCGCCAAAGGCAGCCCGCTGCAATTGGTCCTGTCGACGGTGTTCCAGGTCGATATCCCGACCGGCAATATTGCGCTCGCGGAGGCTAATCGCATCGGCGCCGAGGCGGCCGTCAGGCAGGCAATCCCGCTGGCGCTGGGAGACAGCTATCGTGGATTTCGCATCGTCGGCACACGCCCCGCATACTTGGCACTCTACGGCGCCACCGTCGGCGCCGGCCGCGCGTGGGCGACGCCGATGGAAGTGCTGGTCGGTGCGGAGGCCGCCGCGCGGACGGGCCTCACGCCAGGGCAGCGATTTGCCGGCAGCCACGGCCTTGCCGAGGGCGGCGGCAGCGACCCAAAACATGCCAGCCAGCCGTTTGAAGTCGCCGGCATCCTGACGCCGACCGGCACGGTAATCGACCGCCTGATAGTGACAAGCCTCGACAGCATCTGGCAGTTGCACACCGATGCGGCGCGCGAGGCGCCACCTAAAGCGCCGGGCGTAAATGGCGAAACCGCTGATACCGGCGATAAGGAAATTACCGCGCTGCTGATCCGCTATGCCACGCCGATGGCGGCGGTCTCGTTCCCGCGCCGGGTCAACGCCGTCAGCGGATTGCAGGCCGCGTCGCCGGCGATGGAGATCACGCGCCTGTTTGCCCTGCTGGGTTTCGGCGTGACCGCGCTGAAACTGTTCGCCACCATCATGATGGTGTGCGCGGGCCTCGGCATTTTCATCGGCCTCATGAATGCGCTCAATGACCGTCGCGCCGACCTGGCTTTGCTGCGCGTGCTCGGTGCGTCGCGCGGCACGGTGTGCCTCACCGTCCTGATCCAGGGACTCGCGCTTGGCGTGGCGGGAGTTATACTTGGTCTGGTACTCGGTCACGGCGGCGCGGAATGGATCGGCCAGACCGTGGCGCAGGTCCACCGCGTGCACCTCACCGGAATGACCTGGATCAAAAGCGAATTCACGGTGATCGGCGCCGCGCTCGGCCTGACACTGCTGGCGGGACTGTTTCCCGCCTGGCGCGCATATCGGGAAGCGGTGCCGGAACTGCTTGGCCGCACGTAAGTGGATTCAACATCTTGGCTTCAACATCGGGAGACTTTTTGGGGCAGACAGGCATGAAGCGGCTTTTGGGGTTGACGATTGATGCCCGCCATGGCGTCCGCCATAACCCGCCATCGATCCTCGCGACCATCGCCATGATGGCGCTGCTGGCCGGCACGGCGGGCAGCCTGCTGGCCGCCAC
>JANNGY010000032.1:0-3607 GCA_031404095.1 Betaproteobacteria bacterium
CCAAGCGCAGCGTCGATGTGCGTCTGCTCGACGAAAAGAACCGCGAAAAAATCGGTGGCGACAAGGTCAAGCAGATCATCAATGTCCGCAATGGCATCGAGACCGATCTTGCCAAGAAAATCGTCAAGCTGATCAAGGATGCGAAACTGAAAGTCAGCGCGTCGATCCAGGGTGACACGGTGCGGGTGCAGGGCGCCAAACGAGACGACCTGCAGGCAACGATCGCACTGTGCAAGTCAAAGATCGACGAAGTACCACTTCAGTTCAACAATTTTCGCGACTGAATTGCGCGCGGCTGGCTCGCGTACGACCCGCGACTCCGGCCAGACCGTCCCTTGCGAAAGGCACGCTGCCACGGAGCGTTTATGCATGCGAGTGAAACGCAGATCGCCATTTGGCGGGCCTTCACGGACAAAAAGCCTCGCAAAGTCGCGCCGGTGCTTGTGTTGCAATTATGGCGCGGCACTTCCAAGCCCCGCAATCCAGCGCGTATAGAGTCGGTCCGCCAGCGCCCTCAGCGCGAGCATGTTGGTGTCAATCGATCGCTTGATCTCTTCCGGCCGCTGAACGCTGGCCGACCCGTTGACGTTTTCCAGGTCCCAGTCTTCACACCATTGCGCGATCATTTCCGGCGTCATCTCGACATGGCACTGCATGCCCAGTGAATTGCCGATCACGAAGGCCTGGTTCTCGCACGCGTCCGCGCGGAGTATCCGCGTCGCGCCATCCGGCAATGTGAAGGTTTCGCCGTGCCATTGAAAGGTCGTGAAATGTGGATTATCGGCAATGTCGTCGCCGAGCCAATCCCTCGCGAGCGCGTTGTCATCGGCGCGCAACGGGCACCAGCCGATTTCCTTGACCGGGTTTTTCGTGACCTGGCCGCCAAGTGCCTTTGACATCAGTTGTCCGCCGAGACAATGACCAATGCACGGCCGGCTGTCGGCAATGGCGTTGCGGACAAGTTTGAGTACCGGCGGCATCCAGGGCAAGTCGTCATTGACGCTCATCGACCCACCCATCAAGACGAAGCCCGAATAATTATCAATGGCTTCCGGCGGACGTTCACCCTCGTCAAGATTGTATTGCTCCCAGGGAATCGAATGCCGTTGCAGAAAGCTGGCAAAATAGCCTGGACCATCGTCGGAGGAAAAGCGGAATATGGCAACGGGTTTCATGGGGCGCAAGCACGGGGCGATGCGGCATTTTACGCGCGCTTTGGGAATGTGCCTTGGGCTCGCGGCCGGGTTGTCGACCGGTAACGCCGCAGCCGCCAGCGTGACCCTGGTGGGACTGTTCCCGGGCAAGGCCGTGGTGGTCATCAATGGACAGGATCCACGTACCATTTCCGCCGGCCAGAAAACGGCGGAGGGGGTCATCCTGATCACGACAGCCTCGGACAGCGCAGTATTCGAAATCGGCGGCAAGCGTCAGACGCTGGATCTCGGCCAGCATTTCGTGCCGGCGTCGGTCGCCGCGGGTTCGGTATTGGCGATACACGCTGACGGCCAGGGACATCACTGGACTGTCGGACAGATAAACGGCAAAACCATCCGATTCCTCGTCGACACGGGTGCGACGACCGTTTCATTGCCCGCCGGATTTGCCCGAACAGCGGGTATTGACTACCTGAAAGGCCAGCGCGGATTCGTACAAACGGCCAACGGGCCTGCTGTCGCGTACCGGGTCAAACTGGACGCGCTCACTGTTGGCGAAATCACCCTGTATCAGATCGAGGCGACGGTAATGGAGAGCGGGCTCGATGTCGCCTTGCTTGGCATGAGTTTCCTCAGTCGCACCGATATGAAACGCGATGGCGCGAATCTGGTGCTGACCAAGCGTTTCTAGCGCAATTGAAAGGCGCCGCAATGCGGGGCCACTTCATTCTGACGGGCGCGCGACTACCGTTCTGCCTTATCGCGCTCAATCATCGCGTAGGCGCTGTGATTATGAATCGACTCAAAATTCTCGGATTCGACGACGTACGAATCCACGCGCAAGTCCGCGTTGAGTGCTGCCGCCACATCCCGAACCAGGTCTTCGACAAATTTCGGATTGTCATAGGCTCGCTCAGTCACGTATTTCTCGTCCGGACGCTTCAACAATCCATACAACTCGCACGAGGCCTGTTCTTCGGCGATGCGAACCACATCTTCAATGGAAATCGGCTCCGCGCCGCGCACGGAAATCGTTATGTGCGAACGCTGGTTGTGTGCGCCGTAAGCTGAAATCTCCTTTGAACAAGGGCACAGGCTGGTGACTGGCACCACTACTTTGGTGGTCACCCGCGTCACGCCGTGGCTGATGTCACCGGTCAACGACACTTCATAGTCCAACAGCGACTTCACTCCCGAGACGGGGGCAGCCTTTTCGATGAAGAATGGAAACTGCATTTCAATGCGGCCCTCGGCCACTTCCAGGCGCGCCACCATGGTTTCCAGCAGCGTTGCCAGCGACCGCGCCGAAAACGGCTCAGGGTTGGTTTCGAGAATCTCGACAAAGCGCGACATATGGGTGCCCTTGACGTTATGGGCAAGCCGCACATTCATGTCAAAGGTCGCGACCGAATGGCTGATCGCGCCGCTCTCCGTCATGATCCTGACGGGATGGCGTAGCGATTTGATGCCGACGCGGTCGATGGAAATTTCGCGGGTGTCCTGCGAACTCTGCACGTCGGCAATCGGCAGGAGGGGGTCGCGCTGGTTCATGTAGGGTCCTTCTGGCACGGTCTGAAAGTATAACGTGGCGCAAATAGTTGAGTAAAGTAATCAACAATATGGGTGCTTTGCTTATCCATTCAAGCAATCTCATTGAAAAAGTGCGCGAAGCAGGACAAAAAAAGGGCGCCCATGCCGGGCGCCCCTTTCTGTCATCCCGACCGCTCGACGCGGCCAGGGTGCGATGCTACGAGTTGTACGCCGTCTCGCCGTGCGAGGTGATATCCAGACCTTCGCGTTCCTCGTCTTCCGGAACACGCAGACCGATCACCATCTTGACGATGAACAGCGACAGCGCGGCGACTACCGCCGACAGCACCACGCTAACGCCAACCGCCTTGGCCTGGATCAGCACTTGCTCGCCGATGGAGGTGAAGCCGGTCGTGGCCTTGACCCAGTCGGTGACGAAGCCGGGGCCGCCCAGATCAGGTGAAACGAATACGCCGGTGAGCAGCGCGCCCAGTATTCCGCCGACCGCATGCACGCCGAAGACATCGAGCGAGTCGTCAACTTTCAACAAGCGCTTGAGACCGCTGACGCCCCACAGGCAGACGACGCCCGCGGCTGAGCCGATGACAAAGGCGCCCGGATTACCGACGTTGCAACCGCGAGGGCGTCGCTCTCGGGCGAGTCGTCGGGCTGATCGAATCCGGCAACACCGCCGTGCTGGAGTTCATCAATACCTTCCTGGCCACGGCTTTCGCGGTGCTGACCTGGACACTCGCTGAATGGGTCATCAAGGGCAAGCCGACAATGCTGGGCGCGGCTTCCGGAGCGGTCGCCGGACTGGTCGCCATTACACCGGCAGCGGGCAACGTCGGTATTCCGGGCGCCTTTGTCATCGGCTCAGCCGCGGGCGTCGTCTGCCTGTGGGGCGTCAGCGGTCTCAAGCG
>JANNGY010000033.1:0-1574 GCA_031404095.1 Betaproteobacteria bacterium
GGGCGCATCGTGCTGGTGTGGGCACTGTCGCCGCGCATCGGCGGCACCACCGGCAGCGCGATTGCCGCGCAACTGCCATGGGCCGCGGCACTATCCTGGTTGCTGGCCGCAGTGCTGTTGTGGGGCCTGCTCCGGCGCTACCGGCCAGGATAACGTTTCGTCATCCGGCGCGCGAAGCGTCAAGGTGCGCCGGTCCGTCACGGCATATGCACTTGCCTCGCGCGGTCAATGTGCGCAGTCGAACATACACTCCCGGGCTGCCTGACCATACTGGCGAATCTTTCCGTTGCAGTTGCCGTTGCCGCTGCCGCTGCCGCCGGTCATCAATTGCGGCCGTTCCGGTGGCATGGCAGTCACGCCCCGCCGCGTTGTTTCGGCTCGCCTGCACCACCATCGATTCTTCAAAGAGGGAACACACCATGACCACCCGCCACGTCGCCGTACTGGTCGGCAGCCTGCGCAAGGATTCGTTCAACCGCAAAGTGGCCCTCGCCCTCGCCACGCTTGCCGCACCCGCGCTCAAGCTGGAAATCGTCGCCATTGGTGACCTTGCCCATTACAACGAAGACGACGAATCCGTCACGCCGCCCGCGGCGTGGACCGCCTTCCGCCAGGCCATCAAACCAGCGGACGCACTCCTGTTTGTCACGCCCGAATTCAATCGTTCGGTGCCGGGCGCATTGAAGAATGCGATCGATGTCGCCTCTCGACCCTATGGCGCGAACGTGTTCGACGGCAAGCCCGCTGCGGTGATCAGCGTGTCACCCGGCGCCATCGGCGGCTTCGGCGCCAACCATCATCTGCGCCAGTCGCTGATGTGCCTCAACGTGGCCGTGATGCCGGCGCCCGAGGCCTATATCGGCGGCGCCGCCAAGCTGTTCGATGCATCGGGTGCGCTTGCCGATGCCACCACCAAGGCGTTCCTGCAAAAATTTGCCACCGCCTTTGCGGCGTGGATCGAGATCAATAGCAAGAAGTAACCGCACGCAGCCAATGCAGGGGGTCGTTGAGATTCCGCGGCGCCGCACTCAAACCGGTTTACGATGGCGTCATCCCGCGCCCGTGCGCCATCGCCCGCGATAACATGCACCCCGCCAAACTCGTCACCCCTGAAGCCCGGCAGATCATCCTGCATCCCGCGGCGTTCGCGCTGCAGGTCATCCGCGCCTTCCGCGCCAACCAGGGCCTGCTGCTGGCCGGCGCGGTGGCTTATTACACGCTGTTGTCGATCGTCCCGCTGCTGATCCTGGTGGTGATCGCGCTGTCGCAGGTGGTCGAGCAGGCGGTTTTGTTCGATACACTTCAGCGCGCACTGGAGTGGGTGGCGCCGGGGCAATCGAAGGCGGTGGTGCAGGAACTCGGCGCGTTCATGGCGCACAAGCATGTGATGGGCTGGGTGCTGCTGGGGACATTGCTGGTGTTCAGCTCACTCGCTTTCTCGGTGCTGGAGGGTGCGATCTCGGTGATCTTCATGCATCGCGTCAAGGTGCACAAGCGCCATTTCATGGTCTCGCTGGCGCTGCCCTTTGGCTATATCGCTTTCATCGCACTGGCGCTGTTTGCCGCCACCTTCG
>JANNGY010000034.1:0-3140 GCA_031404095.1 Betaproteobacteria bacterium
GATGATTTCGACATGCCGTCGTCCCCCCGCCGGCGGGGTTCCCGTGGCGTGGGGGGTGCCGTCGCTGGATCCCCGCCTGCGCGGGGACGACCGGAATTCTTATTAACGACTTCACAAGTGAATTTACGTGAGACGTGGCGCCATCGGCAAGCATCCAAACCAAGAGTTGTACCCCACCATCACTACCAACACACCCCTGACCAGGAACAACCATGCAACGAGAAACCACTGCTCCCCACGGCGGCGACCGCGTCGCCACGGCGCTCATGGCGCACGGCGTGCGCACCATTTTTACCTTGTGTGGCGGCCACATTTCACCGATCCTCACCGCCTCGAAGGCGCGCGGCATCCGCATTGTCGATGTGCGCGATGAGGCCACTGCCGTGTTCGCCGCCGATGCCACGGCGCGACTGTCGGGCGTTCCCGGCGTGGCCGCGGTCACGGCGGGACCCGGCATCACCAACACCATCACCGCGCTGAAGAATGCGCAACTGGCGCAATCCCCGGTGATCCTTTTCGGTGGCGCGGCGCCGACGGCATTGCAGGGCCGCGGCGCGCTGCAGGACATCGATCAGCGGCCGCTGGTCGAACCCCACGTCAAGCTGTTTCGCAAGATTGTGCGGGTGCGCGACCTCGGCCCTGCGGTCGATGAGGCCTTCGCGCTGGCGGTCGCGGGCGTGCCGGGGCCGGTGTTCATCGAATGCCCGGTCGATCTCCTCTACGACGAAGCCACCATTCGCCAGTGGTATGTCGATGCGGCCGGCAAGGGCACCTCAATCCCCGACCGGCTGCTGCGTTTTTACCTGAACCGCCATGTCGAGAAGATGTTTGCCGGCAGCCTTGAAAACATCGAGCCGCGAGTGCAGGCGGTGGCGCCGCCGCGCGCATCGGATTCGAGCGTGCAGACCACGCTGGCGGCATTGGCCAAGGCCGAGCGGCCGCTGCTGGTGATCGGCAGCCAGGCGCTGACGCTGGCAAGCGAGACCGCGCGCCTGGCCGAGGCGGTCGCACAACTCGGTATCCCGGTCTATTTGTCGGGCATGGCGCGCGGCCTGCTGGGGCGCGATCACCCGCTGCAGATGCGCCACCAGCGGCGCCAGGCGCTGCGCGAATCCGATTGCGTGCTGCTGGCCGGCGTACCTTGCGATTTTCGCCTCGATTATGGCAAGCATGTGCGGCGCAGCGCCACGCTGATCGCGGCCAACCGCAGCGCCAAGGAAGCGCGCATGAACCGCCGGCCGGACATTGCTGCCATCGGCGACGCAGGCCGCTTCCTCAGGGCGCTGGCGGTGACGGAATCGCCTTCACGCTGGGCCGCCTGGCGCGCGCAACTACGCACTCGCGATGAGGGTCGCGAAAGCGAAATCGACCAGCAGGCGGCGACGGCCGCCACCCATGTCAACCCGGTCGCGTTTTTTCGCGCGCTCGAACGCGCGGCCGGCGACAACGCCGTGCTGGTCGCGGATGGCGGTGACTTCGTCGCCACCGCCTCGTACGTGCTGCACCCGCGCACGCCTCTCAGTTGGCTCGACCCCGGCGTATTCGGCACGCTGGGCGTCGGCGCCGGTTTCGCGCTTGGCGCGGCCGTCTGCCGCCCTGACAGCGAGGTGTGGATTATTTTCGGTGACGGCGCCTGCGGCTATGGACTGACCGAATTCGATACCTTCGTGCGCCATGGCATTCCGGTGATCGCGGTGGTCGGCAACGACGCCGGCTGGACGCAGATCGCCCGCGAACAAATCAAGATGCTGCACGATGATGTCGCCACCGTGCTTGCGCGCAGCGCGTACCACGAGGTCGTCGCCGGCTTCGGCGCCGAGGGTATCCTCGTCAAGTCGATGGCCGAGGTACCCGCCGCTCTGGCCCGTGCGCGCGCGCTGGCGCGGTCGGGCAAGCCGGTGCTGGTGAACGTGTGGCTCGACAAGACCGAATTCCGCGAGGGGTCGATTTCGATGTAGTGGGGCAAACGAAACCGGCACTTTTTTGAATTGATGGCAACGCCGACAAGATTGAGCGCCCAAAATGGTCCGTATGCGCTTATCCGCCGTCCCCGCGAATGCGCATAAGCGCTTACCTATTCCCCTTTCAATACAATAAAGTTGTCATCCAGAGCGAAGCGAAGGATCTGGTAACAGGGACGAGATCCTTCGCTTCGCTCAGGATGTCAGTGCCCTTTTTGCCGGAAGCACGATGCGTTAGCGCACATGCGCATTCGCGGGGACGACGGCGTTAAGGAAATTCACTCTCAATTACCACCTTCGGAATCGGTCCCTGCATGGCGTATCGCCGCCCCACCCGCTCCCTGCCCCATTTATGCGACCATGGCGAAATCGCCGCCTCGCAAGGCACATCCGCATGCACTGGCCCATCGCGCTCGTCCAGCTGTTCTTCACCCTCGGCTGGACCGTTTACGTCATCTTCCTGCCGGGGTTATTGAAACAGGCCGGCATCGATTTGGCGTGGCTGCCGTGGATTCTCGTCATCGATCAATTGCTGTTCGCCGCCGCCGATCTCGCCACCGGCATTTGGCTCGATCGCAGCCTGCGCCTGCTGCGCGCGGCCGGCAATATCCTGATGGCGCTGGTACTGGTCGCGTGCGGCGTCTTCATGCTGCTGCCGACGATCGCGCAGGCCATGCCGTCGTGGCTGTTCATTGCGGCGCTGTTCGTGTGGGTCGTCTGTTCCTCGGTATTGCGCGTGCCGCCGATGGTGCTGCTGACCAAGTTCGCGGCCCCGGGGCAATCGGCCGGGATGTCCACACCGATCGCCGCGTACCTGTTCGGCCTCGGCGTGGCGGGCGCCATCGCACCTTACTTGACGGTGGTACTGAAGAATCGCGATCCGCTGTTGCCGTTCGTGCTGGCCAGCGTTGCGCTGGCGGTGGCCACACTCGCATTGCGACACCAGCTGATGAAGCAGACGACCGAAGCTGCGCCCGCCGGCCCGACGGCGCGGCCCGGCATGTCGGCGCTGGCGCTGCTGATTGCGGTGGCGTTGTTCGCGTTCGGCATACAGATTCACGCCGGTGTGAATTCGGCCAAGCTGTTTGCCGGCGTTGCACCCGGCGTGCCGCTGGAATGGCTGATGCCGCTGTTCTGGGGCGCCTTCAGCGTGGCGATGTTTCCGGCATCGCGGTGGCT
>JANNGY010000035.1:0-3978 GCA_031404095.1 Betaproteobacteria bacterium
GTGAATTCTTGCCAAGCTTCAGCTTGTACCCAGGTTCCTTCGCCGTTGCCAGCGGACGCAGCGTAAATATGACCAGTGTCTGATGCGCGGATGGCGCCAGCGGATTGTCGCGCGTTCCGCCGAAATCATGCGCAGACGGCGGATGGGTGATGGTGATCGCAGCGCCTGGCCTTTCGAGCGTGGGATCCGGATAATGTTCGCCCATTTTGTGCGCGACCACCTGGAATCGGCCGCTGCTGGAAGCCGAATCTGCCTCGAGTTGAATGGAGTGGCCACAAATGGATTCCTCGCTGGCGGTGGCGCACAGGGTCACACTGATGGCGGGCCCGCCCGGTTTGAAACTGACGTTGGGTGAGCCTTTGCAGGTGGTGCCCGCCGCGAAATAGGCTGTGACGGCGGCGTCGGAGGAGGCGCAGGTGATCGCCAGGCAGCCTGCCAATGCGATCGATGATATGGAAAAGCCAAGCGTCATTTTTCCAGCTCCCGGTAATTGCCTCGTGATTCGATTTCCACTTTATCACGGCAACAATTATTGTCATTCCCGCGGAAGCGGGAATCCATTTTTCTCACAAAATATGGATACCCGCTCAGCTTTGTCGGTACTCAATTCCAGCGGAATTAAATGCGTGCCTGGCCCCTTATCGATACGGACAAAATTGGTTACATTGCCTGCCCCGTCGTAAAAATACGTCGTTGTCCAGTTTGTGCTGATAACTTGATAGAGCCTTCCATTGGCGTCGAATGTGTGCTGGGCGGTATCGGCATGGACCAAAAATGAGCCCGCGATAGCAATCGTGACGGCCAGGAGAAAATGGGAATGCCGCAGGAATGAGATCATTGGAAAATTCGCTGCCTGATCACTGCTGCGGATTCGAGTTGGTCATACGCGTATTTCATGGGGCTTTCCGGAAGTTAAAGACTCAAGCAATGGCGCGGTGTTTGGGGCAAAGGCGGCTGGAAGGGCGCGCCGGATGGCGATCTACGGTTTGTTGTGCTGGGAAACTAATTCGCTATCGCTTAATTCGTGTCTGATCCTAATTGTCCGCGAGAACATTCCAATAGACAGTGCAGTGTCTGACTCTGTGCAATATCGGATGGGCTGTTGATAGCGCTCGGTGTTCCTACCTTTTCGACATGCCTATTTGCCACCATAGTATTGAATGACTTTGCGACTCTGGATATCGACTGTCACCTCGAAAAAACCCCCCACGTACTCTGGTTGTAAGATTCCATGAACAAAAGCGATGCATCCGTTCACATTGAAATCAAAATGAATCTTGTCTGCTGTACGTCTTCCTCCGCGTGCCTGGTACTCGCGTACCGCGGCTTCCGCCAACTCTGCACGCGAAACCTCATACGCCCTATCTGACACACAACTTAAATATTCATCTGCGTGCCTTCGGCTCGCGTCGCGTACCGTAGTAGACGCGCACGCTGTTAAGAAGAACACAGTCATTAGTAGTAGCAATAGACAAGGCTTCATTGGGAAATCCCGCAGTTGTATTTTCTATTTGCGTAAATGAAATTCTGCGCGCGCGCAGTCGTAATCCAGTCCACGCACTGTGCATTTCCTGCGCACAGCGAAAGCGATTCCTCAAGGCACTTGGACTCGACTCGATGTGCGTCACATTCGACTTTCCTTTGATCTCGCTCGCGCCTAATCCCAGCGTATTCAACGGTGTTACAGCTAGGACACTCAACGTCTTCAAAGTGGCGCTCTTCGTGCTTGATCACGCACTTCTTAAGGATCGTACCGCCTGGGACGTCGCCAGGAACCGGTGAGGCACAGGCAACCTTTCTTCCCATGCAGCACATTACCGTGCCACCAATACCTGCGAGCTCATACTGCGCGACTAGATGATTGCAGCACTCCTCATTGGACATGGTTCGACCACAAACTTTCTAAGGGGCCAGGCTCGCAGTGAACGACCCTCGCCTAAAGGCGAGGGCTTCGAGTTACGGCTCAAGCCGGTGAGGGTCGGCCTCGTGGCCGACTGCCTTACACGATCTTGAAGTTGTCATCCGGCACCTCCGGCTTTTGACCTTCAATATATTTCTTCCACACTTCGTCGGTCACATTGCCGCTTGACGCCACCCAGTACCCCCGGCCCCACAAATGCTGCCCCCAGTAGCGCTTTCGCAAACTCGCATATTCCGACAACAACCGGTGAGAACTCTTCCCCTTCAAGTATTGCACTGCCTTCGACACCGACAGGTGCGGCGGTATCCCTATCAGCATATGCACATGATCACGGTTGATCGCCCCTGCGTAGATCGTCATCTCCAGACTCCGCGATATCTCCCGCAGCAACTCTCGCGCCCGATCCCCTACATCTCCGACCAACACCGGATAACGGTACTTCGTCGTCCACACCAAGTGGTATTTGCAGTCCCATACAGTGTGGCTCCCGGTCTTATAATCTTTCATCCCTCCATCTTAATCCCGTCGCCTAAAGGCGAGGGGTTTACGGATCCCCGATGGGGGACTCTAAATTCCGCTGGAAGCTATTTTTTGCACATTTCGCCTGTAGCGGAGTCAATGTCAATTTACCTCCCGCCGAATACGAATTGACATTGACCTTACGCAATGCGTTGCGCGGCAAATGAAGTCGCCGACTGCAATTCCCCGCCTTCCTGCCTGTTACATCGCCTTCAAGACTGCCGCCGCAATCGGCTTCGCCCAATCTGGCGTATTGCCCAAGTCCCTGGCGTTTCGCACGACGCCGCGCTCCAGATGCAGCACGAGTCGAGGCGCGGGGTGCTTTCCCGCCTTGGGATCTGCCTCGATACTGTTGTCGAATATTCGCAAGGATGCAAGGTGTGGCAGCAACCGAATCAGGTTGAGCCGGCTGTGCTGATATCGCCGCCGGATATCCGCTTCGGCAATGTCGTGACCACCGGCACGCACGCGCGCCTTGACTCTGGCGATGTGCTGCTCCGGACTCGCCAGGCCCGCGTACCAGACATGAACCGCGAATCCATCTTCGGCAGCCTGGATCAATAGCTCGGTCATCGTACTCGCGCCCAGCGTGGTCTCAAAGGCGAAATCCAGCCGCTCACGGATGGCGCGTTCCAGCAATAGCTTGCCACTCTGCCACGCCACCCCATTGGCTTCCACTTGACTGAGGCGCGGATTGGCCTTCATGACCTTGCTTGCCGCTTCATCGGGATTGTAGTATTCCGCGCCGGCTTCCCGCACCGCCGCGCCGCCGATACTGCTCTTGCCGGCACCGTTTACGCCGGCCAGCACATGGATCTGGGGGATTCTTGCCGCGACCACCAGCAGCCTAGCGCCCTTTGCGGGCTACCTTCACGGCTGTCTTGCCAAGGGCTTCCGGGGTTGCCGCAAACGCCGCCTTGATTCCCTTGCGGGCGTTCGGTGTTTGCATTTTCGCGAGCAGGTCGTCGAACTCTGAACCGAGCGCCGTCAGCGACGAATGGCGGCCGGCGACCAAGGCCTGGAATTCTTCAAGCGATATCAATACGGCTTTGGTGGCTTCGTGTTTGGTGATGGCGACCGCGCCACCTCGCGAGGCCTGATCGAGAATTGCGCCAAACCGGTTCTTGACTTCACTCGCCGCGATGGCGGGAACGTCTATCAGGCTTCCAAGGCGATTGCGAAAGGTCAGCGCGGCCATGGTGAACTCCTCATTCGTTGTGAGTGGCTATATTAAGCTAATTGGCCAATTTAGGCAAAATGAGCGATTTGGCGTAATTGTACAACCGGCAAGTGCAATGGCGGTCTTGTGCCACTTCTCAATCATTGTTCCGGGTCTTAAGAATATTGCAGCCAAGATCCTACAGCCGGTCAGTAGTGTCCCAACGTTTTCACGAGAGACGGTTATAAGTTAATGAATCAATTACGGAAGCCAGCGACTTTGTCTGGTCTCGATTTGAACGTCCAAGCGCAAACACGAGCATGCCTTGATGCATGAGAGCCTTCGGCGGATATCCGCAAAAAGCTCAAAGTCTGCGCTT
>JANNGY010000036.1:0-15215 GCA_031404095.1 Betaproteobacteria bacterium
CGCTCTGGAGTCGTCCTGCCATAAACAATAACAATAGGCGGGTGCACATTCGGCAGCATTGTGAGGGTTGTATATCTCGCGGGCTTTCATCAAAATGGGCAGTGTTCCCGGTCTATCCACGAAGATAAAGTACGATGCCCATGGCTCTGCCCTATGAAATGTTTGGCAATGCGCTGGTGGTGAATGTCGCGGGCCGGCTCGACCAGGACAATTGCGAGAGTTTCCAACGCAACCTGGTGCCGCATATTGAAGCGGCGGCGAAAGATGGGCTTGCCATCGTCTTTGATCTTGCCGAGCTCGAATACGTCTCGAGCGCCGGCTTGCGCTGCTTCATGCTGGCGGCGAAAGAAACCAAGGCGAACAAGGGACAAATCTTTGTCGCCGCGCTGCAGCCGATGGTCGACGAGATATTTCGCATCAGCCGCTTCGATCTGCTGATCCCCGTCCACCCCACCTTGCGTGCCGCGCTGGAATCGGTTTCCGCCGACGCCGCCGCGGCGTTCGACCGCCGCTAGGAGCATCCGATGCGCGTCCGGTTCTGGGGAACGCGGGGTTCGATTCCGGTGGCGCTGACCTCCGCCGACATTCGCGACAAGGTGGTGATGGCGCTCATGAAGGCGTCCGGCCGGAATTTTGCCTCGATCGAGGAAGCCAATGCGTTTGCCCAGTCCGAGCTGCCGTTCTCGCTGATGAATACTTTCGGCGGCCACACGCCATGCGTGGAACTGGAAGCCGGCGGCGACGAGTACTATGCCTGCGACATGGGCAGCGGCGCGCGGCCGTTCGGCGTACACGTGATGGCGCGGCAGCACGACCGGCCGACGACGATCAATATCTTCATGTCGCATGTGCACTGGGATCACATCATGGGCTTCCCTTTTTTCGGGCCGGCCTATGTGCCCGGGATGAAAATCCGCATTCATGGCTGCCATGACGTGATGGAACACGCTTTCCGCCTGCAGCAGGCGCCACCGTGTTTTCCGGTGGAGTTCTCGCAGATGGCTGCGGACATCGAGTTCATCCAGCTCACGCCGGGTGAGACCACTCAAATTGGCCGGATGAGCGTGACGCCGCGGCTGCAGCTGCATTCGGGCGATTCCTACGGTTACCGCTTCGAGGCCGGCGGCAAGTCCGCGATTTACTCGACCGACTCCGAACACAAACTTGAGGACCGCGAGGAGGCGCTGCAGATCGCCGCATTCTTCAAGAATGCGGACGTGGTAATTTTCGATGCGATGTATTCGCTGGCCGACGCCATTTCCGTCAAGGCCGACTGGGGCCATTCGAGCAACATCGTCGGCGTCGAGTTGTGCCAGATGGCGCGCGCCAAGCGCCTGGTCCTGTTCCATCACGAACCGGCCAACAGCGACGCCACACTCGAACGCCTGCTCGCTGAAACGCGCCGTTTCGAGGAACTGACCGGCGATTTGCGCCTGGAAGTGTTTTCCGCATTTGACGGCATGGAGATCGAGCTCTGAGCACGCTGCGGCTGTTCCGCATCGGTGCACTCGCGCTGCTTGCGGCCATGGTGCTGGTGATTTGCCTGGAACCGCCGATGGTCACCGGCCTGCGAAACGCCGTATTCGACGCCTACCAGCGGTCTTTCCCGCGCGAGCGCATCAGCGAGCCCGCCGTCATTGTCGAAATCGATGAACGCAGCCTGGCCGCCATCGGCCAGTGGCCGTGGCCACGAACGCGACTTGCCGAGCTGATCGACCGCATCGCGGAACATCAACCTCAGGCCATCGGCCTGGACCTGCTGTTTCCCGAGCCCGATCGCTTTTCCCCCGCGGCGATGGCCCTGTCGTTGCCGGTGATGCCGACCGAACTGGCTGACAAACTGCGCTCATTCCCATCGGGCGACGAAGTGTTCGCCCGCGCGCTGCGCGACCGCAATGTGGTGCTGGGCATCGCCGGCACCGAGGCCATCGATCCACGATTCACGGCGCCGCCAAAAGTCGCACCGATGCGATTCACCACCGGTCGCGAACTACCGCTGCGGCGTTTCCCGGGTCACTTGCAGAGCGTGGTGGAACTCGACCGGGCCGCCGCCGGTCGCGGGCTGCTCAGCGGGGCGGCGCAAGACGGCATCGTGCGTCGCGCGCCGCTATTCGCCAAGGTTCAGGATGTGATCGCGCTGTCGTTCGGCATGGAAATCCTGCGTGTCGCCAGCAGTGGAAACGTCGAGGTCAGGGACCGCGGCAACGGTATGCTTGACGTCAGCCTGGCGGAGCTGACCATTCCCGCGCAGGACGACGGTACGGTGTGGATTCGCTACACGCGCCACGATCCGGAGCGCTTCGTGTCGGCGATGGATGTGCTTGCCGGCAAGGTGGCGAAAGAGAAGCTCGAAAACAAACTGGTGCTGGTCGGCATCACCGGCCTCGGTCTGCTCGATCACCAGGTGACGGCGCTGAAGGAAAGCGTGCCCGGCATCGAAATCCATGCGCAACTGATCGAGCAGCTTTTCGACAACGCGCACCTGCAGCGGCCAGCCTACGTCTTGTGGTTCGAACTGGCGCTGATCATCGCCGGCGGCGTGCTGGTGATTGTGCTGCTGCCGAAAGTCAAGGTGCAGCGTTCGCTCGCGATCGGTGCCGCCGCATTGCTGGCCTGGCTAGCGCTGGGCATGGCCGCATTCGTCTGGCAATCCATTTTGCTCGACATCGCCTGGCCGGCGCTATGCACCATGGCGCTCTTCAGTTTCATGCTCGCCGGCAGCCACGCCGAATCCGACCGCCAGCGGCGCGTGCTGCGCGAGAACGCCGCGCATATGGCCGGCGAACTCGACGCCGCCAAGCGCATCCAGATGGGGCTGCTGCCTAATCCGGCCGAGGTGTTTGCGGGCGATGCGCGCTTTACCGTCGCGGCTGCGCTGGAGCCGGCGCGCCGAGTCGGCGGCGATTTTTACGATTGCTTCATGCTCGACCGGCGGCGAATGTTTTTCGTGGTTGCCGATGTGTCCGGAAAGGGACTGGCGGCGGCGCTGTTCATGGCGTCCGCAAAATCGCACCTCAAAAGCGCGGCACTGTTGCATCCGGGCGATTTGTCCGGCGTGATGGCCGCAGCCCAAGCCGAAATCGGCCGCGAGAATCCGGAGCAGATGTTCATCACGATGTTCGCCGGCATTCTTCACGCCGACAGCGGAGTGCTGGAATACGTCAACGCCGGGCACGACGCGCCGTTCGCCCACAAGCCGGGGGCGGCAATGATCCGGCTGGAACAAGCCGGCGGCCCGCCGCTGGGCGTGATGGATGGATTTGAATATCCCGGGGGCATGCGCTCGCTGGCGCCCGGCGAATGGCTATGCGTGATGACCGACGGCGTGACCGAGGCCACCAATGCGCGAGGCGAATTTTTCGGTGGTTCGCGGGTGAAGGATTTGCTGGAGCAAGCGCCCGAACTGCAATGGCCGGGTGAGACCGTCAACCGGATTCGCGAGCGCGTGCATGCGTTTGCGGCGGGGACGGAGCCGGCCGATGACATGACGTTGCTGGTGGTGCGGTGGAATGGGGTGAAGTTAGCCGGTTAGACTGGTTAACGCGTCGTCCCAGCGCAGGCTGGGACCCAGCCCATACGTTGACTAGATAGTGTTACGCGGCGGCATAGCCGTTCTGAAAAATCCCAACGGCAAATCCTTCATAAGTTTGAATGGACTGGGTCCCAGCCTGCGCTGGGACGACGGGTGACGCGATGTTCGCCCGTTGGAATGCCCATGCGGAAATGTGCTCCCGTCCTCATCGGCAATACGCACTGCGCAATTGAAACCGCCAGGCTTTTCTTGCCTACTTCTGCCGAACGCTGATCTCCACCCGCCGTCCGCTTCATCTCAGTCGCGAAAACCTGCGGCTGGACCCGGGAAAGTCCACACCATAGGCCACGTAGCAGATCACGCCGACGACGACTGCAATCGGCAGGACATGCAGTTCGAATGGTGGCACTGCCGGCGCGGGCGTCGGTCCGAGTATTGTCACCACCGCCCCGCCAACCACGAATGCAATCGCCAGCCACTGGTAGAGCCGCAGGCCCGCGATCACCAGTGTTTGTGGCTCGCCACGAAAATGTTCCTCGACAAACCGGCCGAGACCGACAAGCACGAAGTAGGTGCCGGCAATGAACTGTAGCGGCGCCGCGATTGCCCAAAGCCGGATCAGAACCAGGCCGACGAAGATCATCCACAGCAACGAATAGAGTGCCGTCGGGTGCAATGGCACGCCGAACAGTGCGCTCAAACGCACGGGTCGCGTCAGCGGATGGTGGTAGCGGATGCCGAGGAAAAGTGATGACTCACGGCCATGGCAGCACCCTTGCACGAGGCACCGCATCCGCCCGATCGCATGAGTGAAACAAGAGCCGACGCCGAATGACACAAACAGGAGCCAAGCATCGGCGCCGGTGTAGTGGGCCCCGATCGCCACCACGACTACCAGGACCACCGAACCAAAGTAGCCGTAGGGTCGTAGTAACTGTGGTGACCCTTCCACCAACTGCGCCCACAGAGCGCCACCAAGCGCCGCGGCCAGCGTCATGGAGACAAGCCAGGTGATGTTCTGGCTCCCGGCGAGGGTCACGGCAACGATCAAGCCAACCGCTGCACCGGCACCCGCGTAGATACCGTGGCTCATCAGGCGAACCTGACCAATGGTGATTTCCTGCCACGAATTCGCCAGTCGCTCCGCTCCTTCGCGCAGTTGCCGCCAGATCGACTCAAGACGCACGACCAGCACATACCCCCCCAAACCCGCAATGACGTCCGCTGCAGCGTGCATTCCCGTCGTGACGCAGCTTATCGCCTGCGCCGCCGCGAACACCCACCAGAACCAGCGTAGCCGCGGCCACCTCCATGCGTAGAAGCGCGCCGCCAGGCACGCCCACACCACGTGAAACGAAGGAAAGGCGGTCACCGGCTGGTCATGCTGGCGCTCCAATGCCATGAGCATCTGCCACAGTCCTTCGCCCGGCACCGGCTTGGCCTCAGCTACCAGCGGGAGCAAAAGATAGAGTGGGATGATAATCGCGGTTGCAACGATCCCGCCAAGCGCAAAGCGGCGAAGATCCCTGCTTCGTGTTGCGGCAAGCGGCACGAGGACGACGAATGGGTAAGTGGCCGCGTAGATGGCTTCGGTCCAGGGGATGACGGGCAGCGATGCGTCCCAAGAGAAATACATCGATCGTGCATCCGCCGGCACGCCGAGATACTCGATTGCCTCGAACAGAACGAGCCAAGGCAAGAACACCTGCAAGTAAACCGCGGCGCGTCCGCAGGCCGATGGCGGCACATCCGTCTCGCCGGGCAATCGCAGCAGCGGCGGCGGCAGGGTGCCGAAGCGCCGCCGGGTGAAGTCCCGCTCGAAACCGACGACCCACGCGACCGCCGAGAGCGCGAGCACCGGCGAGACGATCCACAGCCCGGACGCCGACCGCGTCGCGAGTGATACGCCGACAGCCACGAGGATGGCGCCAAGATAGATGGGGTGCGCGATGATGCCGTAGACGCCGCGCGTGACGAATCGTTCCGGCGGAAACGGGCTCGCTGGCAGTCCGCCGCCGTGGACCCAGAGGTCTCTCGTCGCCGCCGCCATCAGCGCCAAACCGGCGAGCACCGCCGCCGCGCCCGTTTCGATCGAGCCGTACGCGGGAAGCGCGAGAACCGTGTCGAGACGTATCGCCCACGCCACGAGTAGCGCCGGCATTAGCGCCGAGAACAGGGCCGCATACGCCAGGCGCGAAATCATCGCGACACGCGCATGCGCCGGGCGTACAGCACGACCGCCGCGAGCAGGAACACGCCACCGTATGCCAGACCGTACGCCACCAATCGGCCTATATGTTCGGAGGTACACGCCGACAGGAATGCGATCTGCGACGGGTAATGTGCCGGCAGCGCTTCGATCAGCCATTTGCTCCGGGCGTTCTGGTAGTAGATGGGATTCTGCAACCAGCCGGCATCGACGTTGATCAGAACGAGGATGGCGAAGATCGCCTCCAGTTCGCGCCGGAAGAGCGTGCCGACCAAGAGTCCGTAACAGCCATAGACTAGCGCGCCGATGGCGATGCCGAGCAGGACTCCAGCAGGAAACCGCGGTCTCGTAAAAAGTTCGAGACCCATGAACATCGCAAGCACGAGCCACATATAGAGCGCGCAGGCCACGACAATTCCCAGCAGCACCACAAGCCGCGCGGTGATGAGTTCGGCGGCGCGGAATCCACAGAGCACCAGGCGAAGGTTCGCGTCCATTTGCCGCTGGATGAGGCTGGCGGCGAAGAATGCGCTGATGACCCCGGTGGACACGATGCTGATGAACAGCAGTGCCAGGTCCAGTTCCTCGATCAACCTGACGCGTTCAGCTGCCGCGGCGAATACGACCGGCACGAGCCGGTTGCTTTCGGTTGCGTATGCAACCGCGAAGAAGGCGGCAGGCAGAAAGAGCGCGAGCATAAACACCAGCCGCCTGCGCGCCAGTTCTCGCAGGGTCATTGCGGCGGCGGTCAAAATGTAGGCCGATCTCATTGCAGCCGGCCTTCACGCAATTCCAGGATTCGCGTGAAGCGATCCCGGTCGTGAGCAATGTGCGAGACGATAACGATCGCCGTACCGGCGTCGCGCTGCGCCTCGGCATATGACCAGAAACGAAGATACGTGTCCCAGTCGAACGCAAGGTACGGCTCGTCGAGGATGAGCACGTCCGGCCGGTGCAGCAGCGCAAGCGACAAATGGAGCTTCTGCCGTGTACCGCCGCTCAGCTCGCTGACGCGCTGATTCACGTCCTTTGCATAGCGGAACCACGCAAGCAGTTCGTCGCGCGCCGCGAGCCAATCGGTGTTTCCGGCGATGCCGTAGGCGAGCGCGAAATAGGCAAAGTGTTCCGCCACTGTCAGATCGGGGAAAAGCTGCGGCTCCTGGTCGCAGTAGCCCGACCGGCCGGTGAGATGTACGCGCCCGGCGTCGGGCCTGAGCACCCCGACGATGATACGCAGCAAGGTCGTCTTTCCGGCGCCGTTTTCTCCGACGAGTCCGAGGATTTCACCCCGGCGCACCTCGAACGAAACTCCGCGCAATACGCTGCGCGTACGATATGACTTGACGACACCGTGGACGGAAAGCGGCGCCGTGGTCATCCGAACACCGCGACTTCGTGAATCGCGCAGCCGGTCTGCGCTGTTGTGTTTTTTTCCAGTAACGTTCCGGCGCTGCACCACTTGGTCTCGCGAAGTGCGAGGAGCGATTTCGGTACCACGGCGTGGAGAGGTGGAATCGCCGCGGCGATCTCGGCGAACGCCCGCGCGTGAAGGGTGCGGCGTTCGCTGAGAACGACCTTCACGCCGTCAGCACTGATGCATTCGTCCGTGACGACGGCGACTCGTGCCTTGTTTCCGTCTACGAACACCCAGGTCCTGGGCGAATCGCCGCGCCAGTCAATCCACACCACGGAATGGTTTGCAGCCGAATCGATCCAGCGGCCCCATCGAAGCTCGCGGATTGGCAGGCGCCACGGCGGTATGCTGATGACAATGCGCTCGGCGTATCCGGGACCCTGCACGGGTGCGCATCCGTCCAGTTTGAACGTGACGGCGGCGGCTGGCGCTTCGGCGCGCCACTCAACGATGCCTGCATCGCAGTCGAGGAGTCGCTCCTCGATTGGTCGCTGCCGCGACTCGACGGTCGCTACGCTGGCCAGCGCCGGCGCGTACCAGGTGGTCGTGTCGCTGGCCACCTCGGGCGGCGATGCCGACACGAGGCTTGAACGGCTGACAGGCGGTCGACCTGCTTCATAAAGAGTGACGTTCTGCCAAGTCAATGCGAGACCGCGCCACGCGAGCGATGCCCAATATCCGATGACGACGCGACCATCGGCAGCGATGCAGTCGAAGTACCACTTGGTGAGCGCAAAGGGCGCGCGGCGGTGCATGGTAGCGGTGGATGGCTTCACATTTGTCTCGCTTGTTCGCATCGCCAGGCCCTAGCGCTTGAACTCGAGTTTCGCCTCAACGGTGCGATCGGGGTGGCCCTCGGTATAGGTCCACTCCTGAAATGTCCAGCGGGCTTCCGCGTCGAATACCCCCTGCGGCACCGACTGGATCACTTTGACGTTTTGCACGCGACCTTTCTTGTCCAATGTGAGATTTGCGACTACGTAACCGTGGGTAATTCCTTGACGGCGTGCGAGGCCAGGAAAATCGGGATCGCGTCGGGTGACAAGCGTAGGCGGCGGGGGCTGTTCCAAGAGTGCCGCGCGCGTATCGATATCGAGGCGATGCTCGCCGTGACGATCGGCGTAGACGACCTGGGTGCGTCGCGATAGTGGCGAGATTGGAAAGAACAGATCGAGGCTCACTTCCGCGCCGCGCGGCAAGGTCACGGGAAGCGTCGACTGGCGCCGCTTGATTTCCGCGTTGATCAACATGCGCTCGACGGCGGCACCTGCGAATGCCGCCCCTGCGACAACGGCCACGGCACCCGCGGTAAAAAACGTTGCCGCACCGAGAATCGTCGCGGGGGCCGCGCTCGCCACAATGACGGCCGCGCCGCCGACACCAGCGCCGCCGACGGCCCAGCCATTTCCCCCGCGGTCTCTCACCAATTGTCCCGATTGCTGGTAGCGCTGCTCGATTTCGCGAGTGCCGTCCACGAGGTCGCCGCGATCCGTCCGCACTTCGATGCGATGGTCTAGCGCCTCGAAAATGACGATTTCCCGGATTTCCACGGCCTCGTCGGATAGCGCGCGAATCCGGATATGGTATTCGTCCCACTCGGCATCGCGCGTCCAGGTGCCGGCGCCGTTGCGATGGATTACGGTGTCGATCGACGCAAGAATGCGATCGTCCTTTGCCGCAGCGGGCGGCCTTGACGATTCGAGCGGCTGCGGTTCGCTGAGCATCGCGGTGCCGCCGCATCCAGCAAGGGTGACTGAGGCCGCAGCAAGAACGCAAACAATTAACTTGGAACAAACTATTGAGGAATCTGAGCCTGATTGCATGGCTTGCACCTTCGAATTGGACTAATGTGCAGACATGCATTGCACCATCCGTGCCACGCCGAAGAATTCAAGCAAGCCATTGATTTTACATACGAGTCTAGAAATTGCGGCTGTCGCCTTACGCACCCGCTGTGCATTTCATGTACCTCAGCGAGACAGTTTCTGAACACCCGAAGCTGACGCGCCTCGCAAAAAAACGTCCCTACGCGTCGTCGGTGGGCAGACCCTTGTCAGCGCTGTAGTCGACCACGTATTTGCGCGCCGTCCGACGGTCCAGCCCGGTACGCGCCGCGACCTCGGCATAGGTGCCGAGCTGGCGATACAGCATGGCGCAATAGTGGCCCAACAGATCCTTGGCACTCAACTGTCCGGTACGCGCCAGATCCGAGAACGGCTGCTCCTGATTCAGCGTTACGCTGCCGAGGTCGCTTTTGTAGCGGCCGGTGAGCAAGATGCGGCGCAAAGCCTGTTCGAGTTCACGCACGTTGCCCGGCCAGGCATAGTCGCGCGGCAGGTCCCGGTACAGGGCTTCGAGAACGATCGACACCAGATCGGTCTGTTGCTCGCCGGCAATGCGCATCACCAGCACGCGCACCAGGTCTTCGAGTTCGCTGGGCCGTTCGGCGATGCGCTGGCGCAACGTCGGCATCTGGATTACGTCCGAGGACAGCCGGTAATAGAAATCGTCGCGAAAGCGACCCTCGGCGCGAAGCTCTTTCCATGCTCGATTGGTGGCGGCGATGACGCGCCCGGCAAAACGCTGCGCATCGTGGCTGCCGATGGGCGTGAAAGTCCGGTCCTGCAGCACGCGCAGCAGCTTGATTTGCACCGGCGCCGTCACTTCGCCGATCTCGTCGAGAAACAACGCCCCGTGCGCGTTGCAGCGCTCGAACACGCCGGCATGGTGGTCGATCGCGCCAGTGAATGCGCCCTTCCTGTGGCCGAAAAGTTCCGATTCGATCAGCGTTTCCGGAAACTGTGACAGGTTGATGGCGATGAAGCTGTCAGTGAAGCTCGCCGCGAAACGTCGCTTGTCGCGCAGGTAGGGAATGAATCCCGAGCGTCCGATCGCTGCTGCCGCTTCACCTTTGCCGGTGCCCGTCTCGCCGATCAGCAGCGTCGAGAAGTCCTCCATCCGGTTCGCGAGGCTGTCGCGGTAGACAACCATGTCATGCGTGAAGACGTTGTCCCACAGGGCGCAGCGCAATTGGCGCATCGATTCGCTTTCACCGGTTAGCGAACGCTCGATGAAGTGAAAGGCCCGGCGAATCTGAAAGAAAAAAGCGAAGTAGCGGGCAGCCGAAACTTCGTCGATTCCGCATTGGGCCAAATCAGCGACGACGCTGCGGGCGATGGGTTCGGTCGGCGGCGTCTCCTGCCGCGCGACCTCGTGGACGATCAAGTCGTCGATCGGCGGCAGGTGGTGGTGGTAGCAGACATAGAGAAACGCATTCTGCACGTGCACACGCTCTTCGTAATTCAGGCGTTGCAGTTCGCCGGCATCAGCATAGGGGAGCAGACGCGGCTCGACCATCCGCCGCAGTGCTTCCTGGTCGATGACGAGCTCGGCGCTGGTTGCGCCCGGAACAAGGCGCTGGATGACTTGCGCCCGCTCATCGCTGAACGGGTTGCCGTACATGACGCGGCCGAGTGCCGCAAAGAACTCGCGCTCTGAAGGTTTCAAACGGGCATTCGCCATGTCGGTCCCTCCCTGCTCCGGTGCATACAGGAAATGTATGCCGCATGTTCATAAATTGCTAGCCCCATGCTGATTGATGTGTGACCAAGTGAACAAAATAGATAAATTAATCAGGGATATATAAGTAGATACGACCTTGGCACGCTCCATGCGATATGGCCACCAGGACCTCACGAATGGAGGTGGCACATGGAAACCGGAATGGCTAATGAATTCGAAGACGCAACCGGGCAATCGCAAACGCACGATCAAATCTCGGCCAGTGCGGTCGCGGCGATGATCGCGGGAATCGTAATTCTGCTTCTGATGTTTTGCGCCTGAAGACAATCGCAACGGCTGCGCAACCAATCCAGCTTTTGCTCGCTCACCGCGGTATCGAGTCTTCGGTCTACAAGGAGCCACAAATGGAAATCGTCATCAGCGATTGGCAAGTCTTGCGCCGGCAGGCACAAAGGTTTGGCCCCTATCTCCTCGTGGAGGCGGTGATGCCCGGTGGAACGTTGTTCGCGTTTTTGCTTTATCTTTACCGTACGCGGAGAGGCCTATGAGCGAGAACGATCTTGGTGGCAAAACGCTGGCGCAGTTGCCTATCGAGACGGCGTCGCTGACACTGCGCGCGTTCGTTCCCGAGGACATGCCCAAGGCTTTCCAGATGAGCCAGGAAGACGCAATGCGAACTTGGTTGCCAAGCCAGGTATATCGAGATGAAGCACATGCGGCGTCAATTACCTGCGCGAGTAAGGCGTCCCTTCCACATGCTCACGGCCCGCGCCGATTCGGACCATACTCCGGCTCGTACAGGTCGCCGTCGACCAGCCCGCAAATGGACGGTTGGAAATGCACGAGGAGGTAGCGAATATTCATGAGCGCACTCCAAATGGATAAGCACGTACGAAGACACCTCGGCGCGCTCGTTATTGCGATTGCGGGCGCGATGATATTTGCTGTGACGTTCCTGCCGCCACTGCCTGAGCCGCAGGTCTTTCGCGGACTCGCAGACAATCGAACGGTCTTTGGTATCCCCAATTTCCTGAACGTCGTCTCGAACTTGCCATTTCTCGTGGTCGGCGCCTGGGCCCTGCATTTCCTCTCACAGGCGGCGTCGAGCGGGAAGGCATTTGCCGATCTACGAGAGAGATATCCTTACTTCATCTGCTTCTTCGCCGTGATCCTCACCTGCTTCGGATCCGTCTACTATCACCTTGAGACAGATAGTTCGCGACTCTTCTGGGACCGGCTGCCGATGGCCATTGCCTTCATGGCGCTGTTCTCGGCGGTCATCGTCGAGCGTATTGGAGTGCGAACCGGATTGCGCCTGCTCATTCCTCTCATCCTGATCGGCTTGGCGAGTGTGTTGTATTGGCGCTGGAGTCTCCTTTATGCGACGGAGAACCTGTTGCCGTATGCGATTGTGCAGTATGGATCGATTCTGGCAATCGTCGTCATGGCCGCCGTGTATCCATCACGCTATACACGCGGGGCGGACATCATTCAGGTCGTTGCCATTTACGCGCTAGCAAAAGGTGCCGAGGTGCTCGACGCGTGGATTTATGCAATGGGCGGGATCGTCAGCGGTCACACACTCAAGCACTTGATTGCCGGGATAGCCGCCTACTGGCTGTTGCGGATGCTGCGGCGGCGCGCGGCTATCGATGCCTGATCGAAGGGCGCGGGGTCGGGGCAGCAGGGTCGGAGTCAAGTCTAGCTATGTAGCATGCCAATGCTACATAGCTAGACTTGACCCCCAGATACATCCCCAGATACATCCCCAGATACACCTCCGACCAAATGGGGCACTGCACCTCAATCAGCTCTTAACAAGCGTCAAGTCGATCCGGTCCGTGCGGCTTGTCATTCTTTGCGGTAAAGGGCGGCGGCCGGTCTCGTCTGAGGCCTAACGTAAAGTTGAGCGGGCTGCGCGGCTGTTTGCGCAGCCCGCTCGAACGCCGGCTTATGCCACACGGGCCACCAGCGCGTACGTTCGAGGTTTCAGCGATAGAAGTGTTTGCTCGAGCGCTGGCAATATGAGCAGCAGGGCCGGCAGTTCATTTGAGACCGCATCCAACACGACCACAGCTACCGGAAGCGTAGTCAAGTTCTGCTGGTACGGTAGATTTTTGTCTACTGTGACAAATGCGTCGAAGCTGTCAGCCGCGAGCGCGAGGAGTTTGCCGTTCTTCACCCCGGACCACCCCATTTCGATTACCGTTCGGACGTCGTGGTTCGGTAACGAACGACGAAACTTAACTGGTATCGATTCGTCAAGCAGTAAGCGCATCGGCAGACAGGCGCTCTCGAGCGGCCTCAAGTACAGCTATGGCTTTTTCTCGGGATACCGAGGGGAAATCCTCGAGAAAGTCTTCGAGAGAGGATGCACCCTCCAGGTAGTCAAACAGGTTCTTGACGAGAACGCGGGTACCCGTGAAACAAAGCGCTCCACTCATTATTTCCGGGTTCCGACTAACGAGGGATGTATCCATGACGACCTCCTGTTCGAACAGTTTACTCGCTAGCAGGCGAACTGCGCCATGCAACTGGGGCACAACGTTCGAGCTAATGGGCCAAGCGCGGGGTCAAGTCTAGCTATGTAGCGTCGGCATGCAACATAGCTAGACTTGATAATCATCTAGCCGCCCTCCCTCCGGCGAAAGCCGGAGTGGGTAAAGTAAAGGTGCGAACCAACTTTATCCAGGAGGACGACATGAAATATTGTGGCATAGACCTGCACAGCAATAACAGTGTGGTGGTGATTTCAGACGAGGCCGATCGCGTGCTGTATTCAAAGCGACACCCCAATGATTTGACGCAGATACTCGCGGCGCTGGAAATGCATCGCGCGGAAATAGCCGGCGTGGTGGTCGAATCCACCTACAACTGGTACTGGCTGGTGGACGGACTGCAAGCGGCGGGACACAGTGTTCACCTAGCTAACACCACTGCCATCAAACAGTACGACGGGCTCAAACACCGCGGTGACGAATCGGATGCGCGTCACCTCGCGCACCTGTTGCGATTGGGGCTGTTGCCGGAGGGCCACATCATGCCCAAAGGCGCGCGCGCGGTTCGCGACTTGGCCAGGAAGCGCATGCAACTGGTGCAACAACGCACCGCCCAGATACTCAGTATCGAAAGCAGCCTGTCGCGGCACACGGGCGGGCGCATCAGCAGCAATAGCATCAAGGTTCTGCAGGAAACGGACTTGACCGCCATGCACCTGGGCGACATGCAGACCCTGGGACTCAAGGCCAATGTCGCGGTGATGCAAGCGTTGCAAACGGAAATCGACGGTCTGGAAAAGGTTCTCGCCAAACACTGCCGCGCCGAACCGGGTTTCCGGCTGCTCAAGACCGTTGACGGTATCGGCGACGTACTGGCCACCGTCATTTTGCTGGAAACCGGCGACATCGGCCGTTTTGCCGATGTCGGCAACTACGCGTCCTACTGCCGCTGCGTAGGCAGCAAACACGAATCCAACGGCAAGAAGAAGGGCGAGGGCAATACCAAGAACGGCAACCGTTACCTGGCCTGGGCTTTTGTCGAGGCGGCCAACTTCGCGGTGCGCTATTGCGAGGCGGCGCGGCGTTTCCATCAGAAGAAGAAGGCCAAGCGCAACAGCACGGTAGCCGTCAAGGCGGTGGCGCACAAGCTGGCACGGGCGTGCTACCACATGCTCAAGACCAATCAGAAATTCTCGATTGAAAGGTGCTTTGCATAGAGTTGGCAACGGCCGGTGAGCCAGCCATGGGGTTGGGCATTGAACCACCAGACCTGATTGGATGCCGTGCCGTCTGCCAACGCCAAATGTTTTGCAGGAAATGAATCGCCCGAATTGCGAGCCACAAGGGTTTGGAGCCGCGTCGCGGCAACCACAGATCTGCCCAATCGATTGGACGCAGGACGGTACCGAGATGCTTCTGGGGCGGCATTGCCGCCAGGGCGGTTGAGGCAGCAATACTTCCGCTTGATCCTGATGGGTGACTGGTGCGATTCACGCAACCAAACACTGAAGCAAAGGGCGCGATGGGATTTTGCAAAGAAAAAGGCGTTGGCAAGAAAAGGAATCAGTGTTGTGCAAATCTCGCAGAGATGGCGAGTGTTTTATTCGCGCTCTTTACAAGGGGCGGCTAATGGGTGACCCCGATGTACTTCGATGTACGCTTTGAGTTGCTGCACGTCTGCTAATGTTTACTTTTTCCCGAGGCCGCTTCTGACCCAGTCGTCGAGACGCTTAAGGTCCGGCGAACCCGCTACTTTGCCGACACTCTCTTTACGGCTGTCTGATTGGATCGGAATGGCTTTAATAACTCCCTTCTCCTCAATCAGCTCAAAGTCCGGACTGACGTGAATGGCCTTTACAACACCCTTCTCATCGAGCAGCATAAAGCTCGGATAGGCCTGCACGCCGACTTGATCAATAAAGGACTTCGCGTCGACCAAGCTCCGCCATGCGAACTTGTGCTTGCGGACGTACTTCTCGATACTCGCCTTGTCGTCGAACGTCACGGCAAGCATGCGCAAGTCTTTTCTTTGCCCTTGAT
>JANNGY010000037.1:0-14712 GCA_031404095.1 Betaproteobacteria bacterium
CGCGCTTGCGGTCGCAATTGTCACCGGCAATACGATTCGCCTGCAAATCCTCACACAAAAGGACGAAATTGAAGTCAGTCACTTGATTGGCGCAACTCACCGGTTCATTCGTCGCCCATTTCTCTATTTTGGTGCTGCTCAGGGGCTACTGGCCGGACTAGTTGCCGTTGGCACAGTGTCCGGCCTAGCCGTGTGGGCCGGTGCGGAAGTACAAGCACTGACGGCGTCATACGGTTCAGAATTTGCCCTGCATGCGCTGACGCTCGCGCAAGCCGCGACTGTCGTGATCGCCTCGGCGTTGTTGGGTTGGCTTGGAGCGTATTTATCGGTCTGGCTGCATTTGCGCCGGAAAGAAAATTAGTCCCTCTCCGTCGCACCCGCCGACAAAAACGAGCGTGGGAGCGGTATTCGGAAACATAACCCCCGACGCGCTGCACCTGTGCTTTGGTTGATGCCACAGGGACTTCCCGAGACCACAATGACCTGTCATCCGCGCATTAGCAACGAGGGCGTGACTTCAAGAATATCCCCCACGCTGGATGATTCCACTCTCATTGTGAAAGTCCCGGCATGAAATAGGACTTATTTGACTATTTCATTACATTTCAATAAGTTAAATTTCAGACTCGTACTTTTTTAGCTGTCCAGAATCGGAACTATTCTCAACATTGGCACTCTCAGGTCTTGAGTGCTAAAATGGCATTAGTCCGTACTATCGGAAAAAGTGGAGGTCCAAATGACTACTACGACGATGACAATGAATCTACCCGCCCTGTCGGTCGGGAGTATTGAAAACTACATTTCAACCGTAAACCGCATTCCCTTGTTGACCCAAGAGCGCGAGCATGCGCTCGGCGTTGCGTTGAAAACCCGTGGGGACCTGGCGGCAGCGTCCGAGATGGTGATGTCACACCTGCGCCTCGTGGTGTCGATCGCCAGGAATTACGCGGGTTATGGCTTGCAGCACGCGGATCTGATTCAGGAAGGCAACATTGGTTTGATGAAAGCAGTAAAGCGCTTTGACCCCGATCGCGGTGTGCGTCTGGTGTCATTTGCCGTGCATTGGATCAAGGCCGAAATTCATGAGTACATCCTGAAGAACTGGCGTATTGTCAAAGTGGCGACTACCAAGGCGCAGCGCAAGCTGTTTTTCAACCTGCGCAGCATGAAACCGAATTTTGGCACGCTTTCGCCAAAGGAGGTCAAGGAAGTCGCACGGGTATTGAACGTAAAAGAGACCGACGTTTCCGAGATGGAGAAGCGCCTGTCGGGCCAGGAGATTTCGCTGGAACCAGGCATTGACGATGATGACAACAACTGGGTCAGTCCGATTGCCTACCTTCAGGACGCAACGGTCGACCCTTCCGAGCGGTTGGTTGTGATGCAGAGGGAAGTCGCTGCCGTTGATGGCATGCGCGCCGCTCTGGAGAGCCTGGATGAACGCAGCCGCCGCATCATCGAGACTCGATGGTTGAATGAGGGCGAAGAAAAAACACTCCATGAACTCGCTGCCGAGTTCGGTGTGTCCGCCGAGCGCATTCGCCAGATTGAAGTCAAGGCGATGCAGAAAATGAAAGCGTCACTGAAGGACTACGACGCCGTTCGGCATTAACGTCCGCCAAGCCATACCATGGGCCGCTAAGCGAGTACTTGGCGGCCCTTTGTTTTTTCCAGGTGCGTACAGCCTTGTGTTGGTGAATCCATTGACGCGCGACTTCACTGCTAATATGGCCGGCACCACAACCCCATCGTCCCGAGGTCTCTTCATGCCGACTAACCCAACAACCATGTTTAGAGCCGACGATGAGGATTCCGCTCAGCCCGTTTCGGCACGCATCCGGTCGCGCCTGGAGAAAGCAAATCAGCGCTACCACGCCAACGACAATATTTCCGCGTATATGAAGGAAGGTGAAGTCGCCGCGTTGCGGGACGAGGTCGAAGAAAAGATGTCCGGGGTATTGAAAAGCCTGGTTATCGATACCGAAAGCGATCACAACACCCGCGAAACAGCGCGGCGGGTTGCCAAGTTATTCATCACCGAGGTTTTCAAGGGCCGCTACGAAGCGATGCCTGAAGTGACCAAATTTCCCAATGTTGAAAAGCTCAACGAACTGCTGATTGTCGGGCCGATCACGATACGCAGCGCCTGCTCGCATCATCTGTGTCCCATTTTGGGCAAGGTCTGGATCGGAGTGATGCCCAACCAGCACTCCAACCTGATTGGCCTTTCGAAATATGCACGCGTTTGCGACTGGGTAATGAGCCGGCCACAGATTCAGGAAGAGGCTGTCGTGCAGCTTGCCGATATACTGCAGGCAAAGGTGCAGCCGGATGGACTGGCCATAGTCATTGAGGCAGATCATCTTTGCATGCAATGGCGCGGCGTCAAAGACGTCAATGCACTGATGACAAACAGTGTCATGCGCGGCGCGTTCCTCACGGATTCAAACTTGCGCCGCGAGTTTTTGTCACTTCTCAGCAGGAAGTCCAGCTAGGGTCAGCTGGGGATTCTCGCTAGGGCTTCGCGGCGATAACCTGTATTTCCACTTTGTAGGCCGCCTTTGCCAGTTGTGCCTCGACAGTCGCGCGGGGAGGTGTCGCGCCAGGCACGACCCAGGCATCCCATACACCGTTCATTGCCGGAAAGTCGGCCATGTCGCTTATGTAGATCGTCGCGGACAAAATGGCCGATTTGTCACTGCCACCCTCAGCCAGCAGCCTGTCGATGGCGGCAAGCACTTGTCTTGTTTGTCCGGCAATATCCAGCGCAGGATCATCGGCAACCTGGCCCGCCAGGTAAATCGTGTTGTTGTGGATAGCCATTTCAGACAGGCGAGCCCCAACATGAAAGCGTTGAATGGACATTAGGAGTTTCCTTTCTGGAGTATTTTGATGTCTGCCGTCAACTTGTCGACTTCCATTCCATAGCTGACAAAGAGGCGCAAGCGGCCTTGTCGATCGAAGACGAGGGAGGCGGCAGTATGCGCGATCGTGTAACTTTCTGGCGTCTTGCCTTCCTGGATTTGATGCACGATCTTGAAGTCCTTCGCCACCTTGTCAATTGCAGCCTGGTCTCCATACAGTCCCAGGAAGGTGGAATTGAATGCGGGCACATACTTGGCAAGGAGCTCTTGTGTATCGCGCCTGGGGTCGACGGTCACAAACAGGACCTGCAAACGGTCCGCATCCTTTCCCAGCCTTTGGGCTACCTGGCGCATATCTGACAAAGTGGTGGGACAAACATCCGGGCAAAATGTAAATCCAAAGAACATCACCACCACTTTGCCGCGAAAGTCCGCCATCGTTCGCGATTTACCGGTGTGGTCGATCAATTGAAAATCACTGCCATAGCCCTGAATTCCCGTAATGTCGAGGGCATTGAAGACCGGCTTGCTTTCGCAGGCTGTCAGTAAAAAGCCAGTAAGCAACACAGCATTGAATACGCGGCGCGGAAGTCTCATGCCAGCACCAGCGCCGAGTAGTGATCGATCAGCAACACGGCGAACAACAGCGACAAGTAAAGTATCGAGAAACTAAACGTTTTACGGGCAAGCGCGTCGCTGTAATCACGATAAAGCGCTATAGCGTAGTGAAGAAAAAATACGTTCAGGACAAGTACCGAAACCAGGTAAATCCAGCCGCTCATGCCGATGGCAAAAGGCAACAGCGTCACTGCCGCCAACAACACCGTGTAAAGCAGCAGATGCAGCTTTGTAAACGCATCACCGTGTGTCACCGGCAACATAGGTATGCCAGCCTTGGCATATTCATCCTTGCGATAGAGTGCCAGCGCCCAGAAATGCGGCGGTGTCCACGCGAAAATGATCAGGAACAGCAACATTGCCTGTGCGTCGACAACACCGGCCACTGCAGTCCAACCCAGGATCGGCGGCATCGCGCCGGAGGCCCCGCCGATCACAATATTCTGCGGCGTTGCGGGTTTGAGGATCACCGTATAGATGACCGCATAACCAACGAAAGTACCGAGGGTCAACCACATCGTGAGGGGATTCACAAAACCGTAGAGAATAAAAAGGCCGGCACCGCCAACAATGCCCGCAAGCAACAGGACCTGCATGTTCGAAATCGTGCCCGCGACTGTCGGACGCGATCGGGTACGCGCCATCTTTCGGTCAATCTGCTCCTCGACCAGGCAATTGAATGCGGCGGCCGCACCTGCAACCAGCGCAATACCCACCGTCGCCTTCAGCATCAATGGCAGATCCCAGTCCATCCCGACCGGGTAGGCGAGCATCATGCCAATGATCGCCGTAAAGACGATCAACGCATTGACGCGCGGCTTGGTCAGTTCCAGGAACTGGACTATGACGTTTCGTGGTGCATGGGTAGCAAAGAGTAGTGGCATTGAAGTCTGCGTCCAAATTTCGATAACTTTTCCCGCTGCTTGCTCGCCGGACGATGCTTCTGTGAAGTCTCTTTCCGGGAAAATCTGCGCAACCTGCAACCTGGGAAACGACGTTGACGCCCGCATTCCATCGCGCTGCGTCCGGCATTCCACGGTCGCGACAGATCAAGAAACAGGGCAGGAATCACGCGAGCGGAACGAAAAGAAACCGTGGCAAGTGGCGAATATGCCAGACTTCATTATACCTGCGGCCACAAATCGGACGATCGCAATTCGGATGCCACCACTTTGCCTGCCAGGTTTTTGTGAATGGGCAAATCTGAATTCGCCCGCGCCTGCGTATTCACTTCTTACCCAATTTGCGATGCCTTCAACACGCGTAGCAAATCATGTGAAAACCTCTTGATGTCGGGATCGGCACTGTAGCGCATGAAGATGTTGCCCAATGTGTCCGCCGCGTAAATGGCGCTTCTGCCCGAACGATCGTCAGGCGCGGCTGGCAATGTCGCAAGCCATGCCGGTGACTTCGCGGATATCCAAATTGTTCCCGAAAATTCGTTCTGCAGTTGCATGGCCGGAACGACATCATCATCCACCAGCACTATTCGCAGCACCCGATCCTGTTCGCGGCCAAGAATCAGCCTGGCCTGCCGCATCGCGTAAAGTTTCTTCTGGCAAGCCGTCTCGCAAAGCCCGCTATCGCGTGTGATCATTAGCCATTTTCCACGGAGGCCCGGGGCAATTGGCTCGGTTCCCGAATCCAGCCTTGTCAATTTGGTATTCGGCAATACGGCAATCGGCGAAATCAGTGTTCCGTAATTTGTCGTCTTGTCCGGGGGAAAAAAGTAAAAAACGACAAATGACGCAATGGTCGGCACCATGAACAGGCCGAGTAGCAGCAGGAGCTTGGTGCGTTGGGTCACGATTCACCTGCATTGTCTTGCGACTCGGGCGGCGAAGGCGCTGCGCTCGTTCGTGGTTGATCGACTGCACGGACAATCTTCAAGTTCAACACCACCCACAGAACGATCGTGGTCGCCGCAAGCGAATACCAGGTCAACATATATTCGACATTTTTGTCGGCGCGCGCGTCCGGACGCTCCGCGACCGCCCTCAAGGGGGTGGGCGCATCCTGGGCGAGCATCACAAAAGGCAAAATATCCAGATTGGTTGCATTGCGGTAACGCTCGATTGTCAAATTCTGCCAGACGGCACCCTGGATAGCCTGCGGGGAAAGTTCAAGAAATCGAGTCGTGGGCAAAGTTAACTGGCCGGTTTCCGAGACTTGCCCGTGCGGGATCGAAACGACGGGGGGCACCGGATAAGTTGAACCACGGGCAATCCAGCCGCGATTGACGAGGACATAAGTGCTGGCACCACTAAGCTTCATTGGCGTGATTACGTGATATCCCACCACGCCATTCGCGACCTGGTTGTCGACAAATATCTGCCCTGGCGCATGCCACTCGCCCGCCGCCAGTGCCCGCCGATATCGGAGCGCCGGATCGCGCGTCAATTGATCCAGCGTTATTGGGGATTCACCGGCCCTCGCGTCAAACTCAAGTTGCATCGCGCGCTTCGCGCTTGCCCGATCTTGCTGCCAATGGCCCAGGTATCCCGTCAATACCAGGGCTATCAACGCCGCCACGGTCGGCAAGGGCGTCGGATTGAAACGCAGCAACTGAAAAATGCGAACCATGGGCAATAGCGGCGAACGCAGTAGACTATCGTTTGGATATCTTTGACAGCGCCGCGCACGAAATTGCATTTACGTGCGCACGCAAAGCGATGAAAATAATTCTGGTGATACTGCTGATCCTGGTAATTATCAGCCTGTTTAGCGGGCTGTATTTCATGTATCGGGACAAGGGCCAGTCGCGCAGGACTGTGATCGCGCTGACGATTCGTGTCGCGTTGTCGGTCACCATCTTCGTGATTGTGATTGCAGGCTACTTTCTGGGGTGGATACCCGGAAGATGATCTTGCGCTTTGCCTTGAAACAAAAGGCCGCACGATGTCGTGCGGCCTTTGTCAATTGCAGCGCCCTGGTCTAGACGAGCACGTAAACGAACAAAAACAATCCCAGCCACACTACGTCCACGAAGTGCCAATACCACGCCACCGCCTCAAAGCCGAAATGGTGATCTGGCGTGAAGTGTCCTTTCATGCAGCGGAACAAAATCACCGTCAGCATGACTGCACCCAAGGTGACATGAAAGCCGTGAAATCCCGTCAACATGAAAAATGTCGATCCGAAGACTCCGGAAGTGAGTTTGAGATTGAGGTCACTGTAAGCATGTGCATATTCGTAGATCTGGAAACCCAGGAAGGTAAATCCCAGCGCGACGGTCAGAAACAGCCCGAGTACCAGTTGCCCGCGATGGCCTGCCTTCAATGCGTGATGCGCCCAAGTGACTGTTGCACCGGACGACAAGAGCAGCGCCGTATTCAGGAGTGGAATACCCCAGGCGCCCATGATCGCAAAGGAGTACGCAGGATCCTTGTCCAGATACGGACCGGCTGTCGGCCATTTTGCGTCGTAACCCTGCCAGATCAGCGCGTTGTCAACATCTCCCAACCATGGCACCGAAAAGGCCCTCGCGTAATACAGTGCACCGAAGAACGCGGCGAAAAACATCACTTCCGAGAAAATGAACCAGCTCATGCTCCAGCGATATGAGGTATCCACCTGTTTGTTGTACATGCCCCCTTCGCTTTCGCGAATTACGACGCTGAACCATCCGACCAGCATGTACACCAGGATTGAGAACCCCACCAGGAGTGAGGCATTTCCCCAAGGCTGGATCTGGTTCATCCATAGAATCAGCCCCGAGGCAAAGAAAAACAAGGCCGTTGAACCAACCACGGGCCATTTGGAAGGGGGGGCAAAATAATATCCGCCAGTCGCTGTACTCACGTGAAACTCCCTTTACTTGGCGGTGAGGATTCTCACCAGAAAAAACAGACTCGCCACAAAAATCAATGCGCAGACTATTCCAACTGCAATCACATGCTGAATTTTCAGCCGCTGCTGATCACTCTCGTAACCCTTGCTGCTGCGAATTCCCAAAAATCCCCACAGCACCGCCTTGAAAGTATTCCACATTACGATTTTTTCTGCTCTTCCGATATATCAAAAAACGTATATGAAAAGGCAATCATCCCGATTTCCTTGGGCAACTTCGGGCTGACAAAAAAAGTGATCGACATGTCGCGGGTCTCGCCGGCCTGAAGGGTCTGGCTGCTGAAACAAAAACACTCCAGCTTGTTGATAAAAAGCCCTGCTTCCAGCGGACCAAAGCTAGGTACTGCCCGTCCGGTACTGGCACGGGACATCTTATTCGTCACACGATAGTGCACTGTCGTCACGGCGCCCGGGTGCACAAGCACCTGTTTTTCGAGCGGCGCAAACTGCCAATCAAAATTCCTGTTCAAACTCGCATCAAACTCGACAACTATCGTTCGAGAAGTGTCTACCTGGGTATTCTCGGCGACGGCGCGCGTTGCACTGATACCAAGCACCTCGCAAATCTGCCTGTAAAGCGGCACCATTGACGCACAAAACAGCAGCATTACCGGCACAATCAACAGCAACTTCTTTCCCGTTATGCGACTTTCCTTCTTTTGCAACTCGCGGCGCGCTTCTTCGTCTTGCTTGTTGATCACCTTCCGCCGCCCGAAAACTTGAAAAACGTGAAGGTAAATACCGCAGCCACCCAAATCAGCAACAATGCCAACGTGAAGTACTTTCCACGGGACCTGCCGCCCGGCGAGTCCTTGTCGGCCACTTTGTCGAGGTGAACGTCCACAGGGCGGTTACTTCAACACTGGCGCCGTTTCAAACGTGTGGTACGGCACCGGGCTTGGCAGATGCGTCCACTCCAGGGAATCGGCGCCCTCCCACTGTTTTTCCTTGGCCTTCTCGCCGGAACGAATAGTCGTCACCACGTTGTAAAGGAAAATAAGCTGGCTGAAACCCAACAGGAATGCGCCAACCGTAGAAATCTGGTTCCATTCGGCATATTGCATGGCGTAGTCAGGAATGCGCCGGGGCATACCCGCCAATCCCAGGAAGTGCTGCGGGAAGAACGTAATGTTGAACGCAATGGCTGAAATCCAGAAATGCCACTTGCCCAGTGTCTCGTTGTACATCTTGCCGGTGAACTTCGGCAGCCAGAAGTAAACGCCGGCAGTAAGACCCCAGATCGCCCCGGGAAAGAGTACGTAATGAAAATGCGCCACCACGTAATAGGTGTTATGCAGCGTGATGTCTATGGCGACAATCGACAACACCAGGCCCGAGAAACCGCCCAAAGTGAACATGCAAAGGAAGCCGATGCAGAACAGCATGGGCGTTTCGAATGTCAGGGAACCTCGCCACATGGTCGAAATCCAGTTGAAAATTTTGACGCCGGTCGGCACCGCAATCAGCATGGTGGCAAACATGAAGAAAAGCTGGCCGGCCGCAGGCATCCCCACGGTGAACATATGATGCCCCCAGACGATGAACGAAAGGATGGCGATCGACGCTGTTGCATAAACCATCGATGCATACCCAAACAACGGTTTGCGCGCAAACGCAGGAATGATTTGCGAGACGATGCCAAAAGCCGGCAGGATGAGAATGTAGACTTCCGGATGCCCGAAGAACCAGAAAATGTGCATGAACATGGTCGGGTCGCCGCCACCGGCTGCGTTGAAGAAGCTGGTGCCAAAATGGCGATCCGTGAGCAGCATGGTGACCGCACCCGCCAGTACCGGCATGGTTGCGATCAAAAGGTAGGCGGTAATCAGCCAGGTCCAGCAGAACAACGGCATTTTCATCAGCGTCATGCCGGGTGCGCGCAGGTTGAGGATGGTGGTGATGATATTGATCGAACCCATGATTGACGACGCACCCAACAGGTGAATGGCGAGAATCGTCATGTCGGTGCCGATGCCGCCTTGCGTGACCAGCGGCGGATAAAGCGTCCAGCCCGATGCCGCGGCACCTCCCGGCACAAAAAAGGACGCCATGAGAAGTATGGCGGCCGGAATCATGATCCAGAAGCTCCAGTTGTTCAATCGCGGAAACGCCATGTCCGCCGCGCCGATTTGCATCGGAACCAGCCAGTTTGCAAAGCCCACAAAAGCCGGCATTACCGCGCCAAATATCATCACCAGCGCATGCACCGTCGTTAGCGAATTGAACAATTCCGGTTGCATCCATTGAAGGCCCGGACGAAACAGTTCCGCCCGAAGGGCCAGCGCCATCGCGCCGCCAACGAAAAACATGAGGAACGCAAACCACAAGTACATGCTGCCGATGTCTTTGTGGTTGGTCGTGGTGAAGATGCGTGTCCACGGCCCTTTGTGATCGTGGTGATCATGTGCATGATCGTGTGTTGCTGCGTTTGCGTCTATCGCTGCGTTCGCCATGGCGATCTCCTGACTTCTATCTCTAAACGGCTGTCGTGACTCGCGGAATGTGACTATGTGCGGCTCGCGCCGACACTATTTTCGCGCGGCCTTGATGTCGGCAGGTTGCACCAGCGTACCGGTGCTATTGCCAAAGGAATTCTTGGTATAGGTAGTGACCGCTGCCAGATCGGTGTTTGAAAGCTGCGCAAAAGACTGCATGGCCGTATTGGGCCTTCCCGACAGCAAGACGTTGAGCTGCTGTTCAGCTGCCGCCAGCACCACCTTCGACCCGGCGAGCGACGGAAATGCCGGCGGCATTCCTTTGCCGGTTGCCTGGTGGCAGGCGACACAATTCGCCGCGTACACTTTCTCGCCTTGCGCTTTCAACTCGGCCATCGTGAATTTTTTGGACAAATCCTCCGCGGGCGCTGCTGCCGGCATCGCGATCACCGGTTTGCTGCTCCACTTCGCTTTGGCTTCCGCAATCCATTTGGCGTAGTCTGCCTCGGATTTCACGATGACGACAATCGGCATGTATCCATGCAGCTTGCCGCATATCTGGCTGCATTGGCCCCGAAAAGTCCCGACCTTTTCCGCCTTGAACCAGACGTCCTTGATAAATCCGGGGATGCCGTACTGATTGATTCCGAGCTGCGGAACATACCAGCCGTGTATCACGTCGCTCGACGTCACCAATAGTCGAATGCGCTTGCCTACCGGCACAACCAGCGGATTATCGACCTCCAGGAGGTAATCGTTACCCTGCTTTTCCGATGCCTCGATGCCGGGCTGTCCAATCTGGCTCCACGGCGTGGAAAGGCTTGAATAAAATCCCACGTCATCCGCGCTGTAGTCATAGCGCCAACCCCACTGGTAACCGGTGACCTTGATAGTCATGTCCGGATTGGACGTATCTTTCATGTCCAGCACGGTACGGGTGGCAGGCACAGCGATCGCGATCAGGATGACGAACGGAATAATCGTCCAGATAATTTCAATCAGGGTGCTTTCGTGGAAATTAACGTCGGGCGTGGCGCCCTTAGATTTTCGAAACTTGAAAATCGAATAGAACATTGCACCGAACACAATCACGAAAATGACGGCACAAATCCAGAGGATGTACATATGCAGGCCGTAAATCTGCGATGCGACCGGCGTGGCCGGAGCAGGGATATTCACGTCATAACTTGCCAAGGCAGGCAACGTCAGAATCGCGAATAAAAGCGCACCGCCCGTCGACAATATTGTTCGCAATGGTGAATTTCTCATTTTTTGCATTCTTGTAGCCCGCCTTGTATTTCGAAAGTCTGCCTGAATATCCGTCGGCAGCACCCAGTGCACCGCTTGATTGTTGGCAAATTCAATGCCGCGTATCTGCCTGCCCTACCTGTTACCCAATAGTCTTGCCAATTCGCGCGACAAAGATCGCCTTTGCTCATCCGAAAGCAGTTTCGCGATTGGCTCTTCCCTGCCTGCGTAACGCAGGTACAACTGGTACTTTCCTTCGACGGATTCGCCAATCACTTGCATCCAGGCCCGGTTTCCATGGAGCGAGCATATCCTCCCCCGATCATTTCGCTCCCAGCAAAAATCCTGATCGGAAATTCGCAACACTTCATAGTCGTTGTCATGCCAACCGATTGCCTGAAACGACAGCCATACCAGCAACAGCTCCGCCCCGGCAAATGGAAACACCATCCACGCACCCAATGCGGCCGCGCCTGCAGCCATCATTAGAGTCGCCGATGCAATCAATCCAAACCATAGCCGTCGCCCACCGGGCGACAGCGAACGATTTGGCCGCCAATTCAGAAGAAGCGAATTGCTTTCAAAAGGCCCACTATGCATTGGGACGCCCGACCACGCACAGAAAGCGACTCTTCCCGCGGATCCGGGAAGAGAACCGCCAAAGGGCTGATTTTATCGCAGCACATCGAGGTGTGGCAAGGAAAGCGCGCGCAATCGAGCTATGACTTTCCGGCGATTATGAGTTCAAGCGGCGCGATGACGCTTTTGACAGCAAGTTGGCGCCGGTCGAGTCGTCGTGCTCCTTACCCGTCAAAAGGTCATCCGTGTCTGCAGAGGTCGCGGCGCCGGCAATCGAATAGCGTTCCTCCGCCCAGGCACCCAGATCGATGAGTTTGCATCGCTCACTGCAGAATGGCCGCGAGGTATTGGCTACGTCGTACTCCGTCGTGGCCCCGCATTGTGGACAGCGGACTCGTTTGGGGTTCATTTTCAAAGATTGCAGTAAGTAAGGTTGAACTCAACATCCGACTCAAGCAACTTGGTGCGCTGCACGCTGCCGGGAAGGATGAATCGAATGTTCAGGGCATACTTGTTCGCGCTGATTTCTGGGACACAGGGCAAATCACGTAAAAGCGTTACCCGCAACATGTGCGCGGCCCGTTCCATGGGCATCTGCTGAAACACGCCGCCATAGGCGATCATCGACGCCGATTTGCCGCTTTCCCGCAACACCCGCAACACGATTCTCAACGCCGCCGCAATCGGATTCAAGGGGCCCAGCCACATCGCCAAGTCGGCGCGCCGGTCGGCGTTGTCGCGGTGCAGCCAGTGGTGAAAGGACGGCAGGTCGAACTCGCATGTCCCCCCGGGAATCGACGCCCGCTGCTTGATCGTCATCAGCCATTCGTTTTCCCGCAGATGCTGCCCGGTCTTGCCGGAAGAGGCCAGCAAATCGGCGAAAGTGCTCTCAATTTCGCCGACGACGGAGTCGAGTTTTTCTTCCGATATCGCCGGATTATTGCGAAGGGCTTCCAGAAAAAGTCTCTGCCGGTCCAATTCCTGAAGCAGGTCGGATTTCAAGTCGCCCCGACTGGCCACGTCGAGTATCTCAAAAATGCCCAGCAGGCCTGCTTGATGGGCCAATGGCGCATCCTGGGCAACAAAGAAATCCACGCGGTCGAACAAGTCCTCCAGCCGCAGCAAGGTACGGACACGTTCATTCAGGGGGTATTCGTAAATAATCACGCGCTGGGGAGTCCGGGAGGTTCGGCGAATTGTGACGGATTGATGGCCAGTTTACAAATTCCGCCATTTCCATATTCCGCTACCACGGCGCGGCCACCAAAGTTACGTAGCACGTATGCAGGCGCGATACCTGTGGCGGCAGCTTAGCAACCTCACCTGAATTTGAAATGACATCGTCGGCAAGTTGCAGCCGAAGCGCACGCGAGACCTGTACCGCGAGAATCCGCTCCACCACCGGGGCAGTCAGTCCAGGACGTTGGCGCACGCGACTGCGCTGCAATTCGACCGGACAATCCACCGCCAGCGTGCGGGATGCTTGATGGCGAAAGCCCATCGTTTCAAAGAGGAGCGGCACGACAAGCATTACGTACGGGGCGCTTTTGGCTGATTCCGCATCAAGTGCACGTGCCACGTCATCGCGAATGATGGGATGGAGGATGGCTTCAAGCGCCTCACGACTTTGGGCGTTTTCAAATACGCGCGCGCGCATGGCGGACCTGTCTAGCGCCCCGTCGGCAGCAATCATTGCATCACCAAATTCCCGACAGATTGGTGCCAGCGCCCGTCCCCCGGCGGCGGTGACCGAGTGGGCAATCGCATCGGTATCGATAATATGCGCGCCCCGTTGTCCAAACAGCTCGGCAACGGTTGATTTCCCCGATCCGATACCGCCGGTCAGCGCAACGACGAGGCTCGGTTTCGGCATGAGCTCATGTCGGCATGCGGCCCAGATACCACAGGTTCAGCCGTTCGCCCCAGAAAAGCGCGATGAAACCGGCAGCGGCCAGATAGGGCCCAAAGGGCAATTTCGCACCTCTTTCACGGCCGTGAAACAGAATTCCCGCAATCCCGACGACGGTTCCAACCACCGCCGAAAGCAGAATGACCAGCGGCAACATTTGCCAGCCCAGCCAGGCACCGATCGCGGCCAACAATTTGAAGTCGCCGTAACCCATGCCCTCTTTGCCGGTCAGCAATTTGAAACCCCAGTAGACGACCCAGAGGATGAGGTAGCCTGCGACCGCCCCGACCAGCGCAGACCTGACGTCGGTAAATGTGCCGCCGAGATTCACCAGCAACCCAAGCCACAGCAATGGCAGCGTAAGATCGTCCGGAAGCAGCGTCGTATCCGCGTCAATGAACGTAAGCGCCAGCAACGACCAGATGTAAACGATTGCGAACAGGGTGGTCCAGGTAACACCGAAGTGCCATGCGGCGAATGCGCTTGCCGCGCCGGTCAGGATTTCAACGACGGGGTAACGGATGCCGATGGGCGCTTTGCAGGCCGAGCACTTTCCGCGCAGGAACAGGTAACTAAAGACCGGCACATTCTCCACCGCCGAGATCATGTGGCCGCACGCCGGACAGCCTGAACGCGGCACGACCAGGTTATATCTGGCGGTGGATGATTCGGCGGCCATCTGTGCGTCGTCAGGGTGCAGGAATTCGATGCACTGCTGACGCCATTCGCGCTCCATCATTTTTGGCAAGCGGTGGATGACGACATTCAGGAAGCTGCCGACCATCAAGCCGACGACCAGCACCGTGCCGACGAAAAACCACGGCAACGCGCGAAACGCTTCAAAGAGTTCCATTTATTCTTGTTCTTCTCGGAAGTTGACAGTGCCCGTCAACCGACCGCTTGACCCATTTTGAAGATTGGCAGGTACATGGCGATGACCAGGCCGCCAATCACGGTTCCCAGAACCACCATGATCATGGGTTCCATCAAACTTGACAGCGCATCGACGGCGTCATCGACTTCGCGTTCGAAAAAATCCGCCACCTTGCTCAACATGCCGTCGAGCGACCCGGATTCCTCGCCGATCGCGCACATCTGCAGCACCATGTTTGGAAATACCCCGCTGTTCTGCATCGATACCGTCAAGCTGGAACCGGTGGAGACTTCATGCTGGATTTTCTTGGTTGCGTTGTAATACACCCGGTTGCCG
>JANNGY010000038.1:0-2513 GCA_031404095.1 Betaproteobacteria bacterium
TGCCGCACGAAGCGCTGCCCGCCGAACAGGCGATCAGGCTGGCGGCGGGAAGTCGGTAACGTGAGCGCGTGATCGGCAACCGTGTCGTGAATGGCAGGGCAGCCGAGTTCGATGACTTCCAGGCCCTTCGATGCTTCGAGGACGCGGTGGCGGATTTGCGGTGGTTGCAGCACACAGTCGCCGGCCTGCAGGACGAACGGCGGGCCCTGGTCCTCATACACCACTCGGACCCAGCCTGCCTTGCAGAAAATCATCTGGAAGCGGATGCGGTGGAAGTGGACATAGTCGGGCACCTCACCCCCCGCCGGGATGCGGATGTGCGAGGCGACAAAGCGCCCGCCGAGACGGCCGGGGATCAGGTCGCGATACTGCATGCCGGCGCGGCCCTCGCCCCAGGCGTTCATGGCGTCGTGGCGGGTCAAAACGAATTCCTGTGTGCCTGCCGGTACCGCCACCGGCGCGAGCGCAGGCGCCCATTCAATGCGAACGCCATCCGGTCCCGGCATGTTTTCCCGCGCGCCGGCAGGATCGCCGGGCAGGCGCAATACCAGCGGTGCACCGCTTGCCAGGGGAGCCGATTGCCTCTCCAGTCGCAGGCACACGCCGTGCCCCGAAACCACGGCGGTGGTCGGCGAATCCGCCGGAAAAATCAAGTCGACGCGAAACCCGAGGCGGCCGGTGAAGAAATCAAGGCTGGCGACAAGATCGGTGCAGGGCACCACGACCTGGGCAGCGCGGATGCCGGTCTCCAGGGCTGAGTTCGTATCGATCGATGGCGGCAAAGTCATTGCTGGGTGCGGTTCCTGGCGCATTTATAGTCTGAGAGGTGTATGGATGCTGGAGTTCTATTTTCAGTACCGTCATTCTGAACCCTTGGCGAGGACATCGCTGCCATATTACAAGTGGCCTTGACATAGGCAATTCATGGCATATGCTTATGCAGATACAACCTTCTTTCGAGCCTCAAATATGGACCGCACCGCTAAACTCTTATTGAACAATCGCAGTCAGGCGGTTCGCCTGCCAAAGGACTTTCAATTCAAGGGCAACGAAGTGTTTATCCGCCATCAGGGTGAGGACGTGGTGTTGTCTGCTCGCCCTTCCGATTGGGGTGGCTATCTCGCGCAAGGGCCAGTGGCGCCCGCGGACTTCATGTCCGGTGTTGAGGACTTGACCGTGCAAGAGCGTACATTCTGATGCCAGGTTACGTCCTCGATACCGATACGTGCTCGTACGTCATGTAGCGCTCGCATCCGAAGTTGTTGAAAAGAATCCTAACGGTTCCACTGGTTGAGCAGGCCGTTTCAGTCGTGACGATGGCAGAACTGCTGTACGGCGCGAAGCTATCATCAAAGCCCACGCTGGCGATCGAGGCATTCGATGCATTTATCAAGCATCTTGCCGTACTGGACTGGACACAGGAAGCGGCCGAGCACTACGCCGACATACGAGCAGATTTGAAACGACGAGGCGAGATGATCGGTGCAAACGATTTGCTGATCGCGGCTCACGCGCGGAGCGCACAGTCCATTTTGGTGAAGAACAATGTTCGCGAGTTCGGCAGGGTCAAGGGTTTGAAGGTGGAAAACTGGGCTAAATGAAATAGCCGGGCTCGATGCTGTTTACGAGGTAGCGTATTTTCAAAAAAATAATTCGCGCCTGGCCCTCATGTCCTCATGTCTGTACTGTCGAAAAATCAGACTTGTCGCTCAGACCAGCGATTTGTAAGCCATCGCGTGATCCGCACCTTCCCATTCGGCACCGCGGCAATTGGGTGCGGGCCTGACAGTCAGCACCCAGCGTCCTGCGGGATCAGTGGCGTGGCGTGCCGCCATTTCCGCGAATTCAATTGCCGGAACGACGGTCAAAACATCCCCGCCCCAGAAAGATCGTTCAGCCTTCTTCTTGTGCAGAAACAGTTTTCTGACTGCCGTACGCTCGATCTCGTCCAGTTGCCAGTAGCCTGATGCCCAATTGCCTGTACCATCCGGCAACTTGAAAACGTGATCAAGTCGTTCAAGAAGATGAAGGTGGCCTCGCACTCGCAATCCTTCCGTCAAAATCGTTCATTAGCCGGTCACCGCGGGCGCATTGAGCGCAGTCAGCATTTCGTTAAGACGCGCACGCTGTGGCACTTCCACGTACGCCACTGGGTCCCCGCCTTCGCGGGGACGACGGGTTTTTGAGGTTTCGAGAAGTCTTCATCTGGATCTTGAAATTTCGAAAGATCAGCCGTTCGCCGCCCCCAACCGCCACAGCGACGTCACCTCTGCCGCGCGTGCCGTGTGCAACGGGTCGAGTGTGTCGGATACCCGCGGGTGGCTCGGCCGCACCTCGATGCGGTCGCGTACCACCAGCCCGCCCTGTTCGAACCAGGCCAGCAATTCGGTGCGCGAGCGCAGCCCCAGGTGCTCGGCAAGATCGGACAGGATCAGCCAGCCCTCGCCGCCCGGCTCGAGGTGCGCCGCCAGGCCGGCGAGGAAGCCGCGCAGCATGCGGCTGTCGGGATCGTA
>JANNGY010000039.1:0-2177 GCA_031404095.1 Betaproteobacteria bacterium
CTTAGCGACGTTGCGATGTTCCTGTTGCAGGGCCCTGATGGTGTCGGACATGGCGACATCCTCGCACGAACGGGATTACGAATTTTGACTTAAATCAAAGGAAATTTGGTGAGCAAGTTGAGACGCAACTACAAATCAGCGACCGGCGGGAGGCTTCAGCTCATGCGCTGTTCCATGGAGCCTCGCATGAAACCTTCATTTGCCATTGACCAGAAGCGTAGCGCCGTGCGCGATGCGGCCACGCGCTTTCGCGCCGCCAATCCGCGCGTCTTTGGCTCCGTACTGCACGGCAATGACCGAGATGGCAGCGATCTTGATCTGCTGGTGGATGCATTGCCCGGCGCAACCCTTTTCGATCTTGGCGGCCTGCAAATTGAGCTGGAAGAAATACTCGGCGTCCCAGTCGACCTGCTGACGCCCGGCGACCTGCCGCCCAGGTTCCGCGATAAAGTGCTGGCCGAGGCTCTGCCGGTTTGAGCGAGGGCCGGCTACCGGAATCAATCTGGATATGGTGTGGGAGACAATCCAGCAAGCACTGCCCCAGTTGATTGAGCGTCTCCCCCCGATCAGAAAAGTGGCAGGCAATAACGGTACCGGCAAGCATTGATGCAGTTGCAGGCCGCCTTTAACTTCATCGAAATTTATTCGCGCCCTGCGAAATAAGTCCGAGCCTGGCCCCAAAATTCCTTCGAATCTATTTTCAACGCGGCTATGTCGAGGTTGTCAATTCTCACCCTTGCCCTGATCCAGCGCTTCGATGTCCGCCAGGTCTTTCAATCTCCCCGCCGCCAGCTTGTTCGTGCGGAAATCGGCTACGTTGATCACCGGCAAATCAACCTCGTCTATTCGCATGACGATTCGCCCGGCGTAGCAGTCAGCGAAACTCACGCCGTCAATTGAGGAAAGCAGGTCGATGCGTGCCGGCGGATAGCCGAGTTGCACCACTGATTTTGGCGCCAGGAGATCCGCGGCTGTGATGCCAAGTTCGCCAAAGCCGAATTCCTGCAAGGCCTCCAGCACGAGGGAAGCATTATTTTCGGAAGTGCTGATCCAGATGTCGATATCGCCGGTATAGCGGGGATGACCATGCGCCGCCAGCGCATAGCCGCCGACTATCAGGTACTCAACGTTTCTTGAGTTGAGTAACTTTACAAACTCTTTGAAGTCTTTGTTCAGCATCGGGAGTGTGCGCGTGCGCCTGTTGACGCAGCAATTCAACAGCCGCAAAGCGCGCCTCGGGAGGCTGCGCCAGCCAGTAGGCAAGATCGCTTGACGGCGACTTCAATGAGGATTTTGTCACTGCTTTCTTCATCAACAAAGTATAGCAGTACGTACTTTGCGGCTAGTGTGTATTTGGCCGGCGCAAGTGCACGAAGAACGCCATTTGGCGCGCATTTTCAGGCATTTCTGGACTGGAAGGCCCGCCAAATGGCGATCTACGAGGTGTTGTCCTGGCAAATCGAGCGTGACGCCGTCAATATTCCAGAGAATCGTCAAATTCCACTACATACCGCCGCGCACAATTCAAGCATTGGTGCACCTGCAAGGCGTTCGGAAGTACATCGAAGTCCGTACGCGCACCACACTTCCGGCAAGTCTCGGGTTGCTCCGTTCCATAGAACACCGGCAATTCTTCGATTGCAACAAGATCGGCAACCATATGCGTGCTCCCGCAATTGAATCCGACAATCGAACATTCCAAGGCATGCGCCATCACCCAAAGTCCCTCTCCCGTTCACGGGAGAGGGAGGCCGACAGGCCGGGAGAGGGTGGAGCAGGGGTTTCGCACCGCAAGCGGTGCGCCTGCGCAACGGTGGCCCGATGCAGCGGGCCACGCGCCCTGCAAGGGAAACAGTGTCATGAATAACGGAACCACCAATAAGCCCGCTACGAAAACCGCCCCACATACGAAACCGGATCCAGCAAACAATTCCGCTCCAACGCCCCCGGCAAATCGAACATATGCGGCGACTTGCGAAATTCAAATACCCGATAAAGATGAAACTGCTCGGGAAAGGCCTCAATCCTGTTCGCTTAATTACCGTTCGCCCTGTGGTATCGAAGTGCCTTTATACAGGAAGCCCTTCGATACGCGAAGCGTACCCTGTCCTGAGGGATTCGAAGGATCAGGGCGAACGGTGCAAAACGGCGTTTGCTTGCCCCATGCCGTGGTCTTG
>JANNGY010000040.1:0-13757 GCA_031404095.1 Betaproteobacteria bacterium
GGGCCGCGCCGCTGAAAGGTTAGGCATCCATCGTGGCCGCCGCGAAGTTCGACACCCCAACCCTCAAGGGCTATCCGGTCATTCCGCTGGTTCAGAAGGGGACGGCCGCGCACCTCAAGCCCTATGTTGCCTCCGCCGCCATCCAGACCGCCATCGGTTTCCCCGGCGAACTGGTCGACAACTGGCAGGAAAAGGCGATCGCCAAGATGGGCGAATTGCTGGGGAAGTATCGCTCACTCAAAGTCTATATGGATACCTGCGTGCACTGTGGCGCCTGTTCGGACAAGTGCCACTATTTCCTCGGCACGAGCGACGCCAAGAATATGCCGGTGGCGCGCCAGGACCTGATGCGCACGGTGTACCGCCGTTACTTCACTTTTGCCGGCAAGTACTTTCCCTGGCTGGTCGGCGCCAGGGACTTCACGCGTGAAGTTCTCGACGACTGGTACAGCTATTTCAACCAGTGTTCCGAGTGTCGCCGCTGTTCGGTGTTTTGTCCCTATGGCATCGACACCGCCGAAGTCACCATGGCCGCCCGCGAGATCATGGGTTCGATCGGACTGGGTCAAAAATATTCGAACGAGATCATCGGCAAGGTGCATCGCATCGGCAACAACCTCGGTATTCCCGAGCCGGCGCTGGAGGATACGCTGCTCGGGCTCGAAGAAGACACCCGCGAGGAAACCGGCCGTGACGTGAAATTCCCGCTCAACGTCAAAGGCGCGGAGGTGCTGCTGATTACACCCTCGGCCGATTTTTTCTCGGAACCGCACGTCGAAAGCCTGATCGGCTACGCCAAGGTATTCCACGCCGCCGGCATCAGCTGGACCCTGAGTTCGCATGCCTCCGAGGCCGGCAACTTCGGCCTGTTCATCGGCAATTTCGAGCAAATGCGCGCCATCTCGATGCGGGTGCGCGAGGCCGCGCTCGAACTCGGCGTCAAGCGCATCATCGTCGGCGAATGCGGCCACGCCTGGCGCGTCGCCTACAGCTACTGGAATACGCTGATCGGCCCGTTCGATTACCTCGATCCGCGCTATCCGGTGCCACAACATATCTGCGAGTCGACCTGGGACCTCATCCAGCAAGGCGCGCTCAAATTCGACAAAGACGCAAACGACGACCGCATCATCACCTTTCACGATTCGTGCAACGTCGCGCGCGCATCGAGAATGGGCAGCAGCCCCGGCGGGCAGTTCGTCATTCCGCGCGCGATCATCAAGTCGGTCGCAAACCGCTTTTACGACATGGCGCCGGAAACGATTCACGAAAGCACCTTCTGCTGCGGCGGAGGTGGTGGCCTGCTGACCGACGACCTGATGGAACTGCGCGTCAAGGGTGCCCTGCCGCGCATGGAGGCGTTGAAGACGGTGGTCGATGCGCATGGCGTGAATTTCATGGCGACCATCTGCGCGATTTGCAAGGCGCAGTTCACCAAGGTTATGCCGTACTACGGATTCGACATGAGCATGATCGGCGGCGTTCACCAACTGGTGAGCAAGGCAATCCGGCTCGACAAATAGCAAATCATTTACACCCTGCCCACCCCTGAAAGGGGCCGGGTTGACCTGAGGATTGTCGCCATGACAGACGTTGTTGATCCCGTAACCACCAAAGCACTGACCTTCCGGCGCTACCAGGACGGCGACCACAAAACGGTCGATTGGCAATCGAAAATTTTCGACGCCGACCACTCGCACAAGTGCCCGACCTACATTCAGAGCACACCGCCCTGCCAGGGAAGCTGCCCGGCCGGCGAGGATATCCGCGGCTATCTCAACATCGTGCGCGGCGTCGAAAAGCCGCCGACCGGCATGACCTGGCAGGAATACGCCTTCCAGCGCGTCACCGACGCCAATCCGTTTCCGTCGGTCATGGGTCGCGTATGTCCCGCGCCCTGCGAATCCGGCTGCAATCGCAACGAGGTGGAGGACTTCGTTGGCATTAATTCGGTTGAGCACTTTCTGGGCGAGTACGCGATTGCCAACAACAACCTCAAGTTCGCGCCACCTGCGACGCAGACCGGCAAGAAAATTGCCGTGATCGGCGGCGGCCCTGCCGGTCTTTCGTGTGCCTACCATCTCATGCGCAAGGGCCACAGCGTCACCATTTTCGACGACCACAGCGAGCTGGGCGGCATGATGCGCTACGGGATACCGGGCTTTCGCACGCCGCGCGCAGTGCTCGACGCCGAAATCCAGCGGATTCTTGACATGGGGGCCACCACGCGCCTCGGCTGCCGCATCGGCACCGACGTGACGATGGAAGAAATCCGCCGCGACTTCGATGCCGTGTTCCTCGGCATGGGCGCGCAATCGGGTCGCGCACTGCCCTGCGAAGGCACCGAGGCGCCCAACTGCGTGACCGCCACCGATTTTCTGCGTGCATTCAACGACGGGCGCATGCGGCACGTCGGCAAACGGGTGGTGGTGGTCGGTGGCGGCGACACCTCGATCGACGTCGCCACCGTGGCGCGCCGCTTGGGCCACATCGACAAAGTCAATCCCGGCGAGCGCCCGGAATTTGCCATCATGGGACACGTTGCGCACGACGTTGCCGAGGTTTCGGCCAAATTCGGCGCAGAGGTGACGCTGACATCGATCTTCAATATCGACAAGATGCAGGCCAACAAACACGAGGTCGAACAGGCGATGGCCGAAGGTATCGCCATTCGCGGCGGCATGGCGCCGGTCAAGGTGATCCGAGCCGATGATGGTCGCGCCATTGCCCTGCGCGTCATCCGTTGCGAAGCCAAGCTGGTCGGTGGCCGCCTTGACATCAAGAATATCGAGGGTACCGAGGAGGACATTCCCGCCGACCTGATCGTTTCGGCCATCGGCCAGGCAGTCGATTTCACCGGACTTGAGGAATTCAATAACGGCAAGGGCGCGGTGGCTGCCGACCGCAACTATCAGGTCACTGGCAAGCAAGGCATTTTTGTCGGCGGCGACATCGTCCGGCCACACCTGCTCACCACCGCCATCGGCCACGGCGCGATCGCGGCCGACGGCATCGACCGGCATCTCGCCGGCGAAGCGATCGAAAAACGCCCCAAGATCGACGTGCACACCTTCGACCTGAAACGCAAGATGCTCGAAAAGGGCTACAGCTTCGGCGAAGTCGATGAGCCGATACGTGGAACCGACAAGAATAGCGCGGCGATCCATAATTTCGATAATCGCTCGGACCGCTACGTGATTCCGCACGACCAGCTGTTCCTGGGACACTTCACGCATACGCCGCGGCATCGGCGCGTCACCGTGACGCTCAACGCCGAACAGGCGCTGGGCAACTTCGAGGAGCGCCTGCATACGCTGTCGGAAAAGGAAGCCATCGCCGAGTCCAAGCGCTGCATGAGCTGCGGGCAGTGCTTCGAGTGCGACAACTGCGTGGTCTACTGCCCGCAGATCGCGGTCTTCAAGGTGCCCAAATCGAAATCGACCATGGGACGTTACGTGGACACCGACTACAGCAAATGCATCGGCTGTCATATCTGCGCCGACGTGTGTCCGTCCGGCTACATCCAGATGGGACTCGGTGAGTGAAGAGGCGCCGATGACGCGCATTGCCACAATGACATGGCGGTGCTGTCTGCTTATTGCGCTGGTCGCGCTGGGTGCGGCGCTGCCCATCGCCCCTGCACTTGCCGCGGGCGAATCCAGCCGCGTGCCGCGCCCGGTCATCAACGCCGGGGACGGCAAGGCCTGCGTGGCTGACAGTGCGTTCATGCGCATCAATCACATGGATCTGCTCAAGCACCAGCGTGACGATACCGTCCACCGGGGCATCCGCACCGCGAAATTCAGCCTCGGCGGCTGCGTCAACTGCCATGCCAGCGTGAAAACCGGCAGCGTCAATGCCGGGCCGGACGATTTCTGCCGCAGCTGCCACGTTTATGCAGGCGTGACGCTGGACTGCTTCGAATGTCACAATGCACAGGCGAAGGCCGCACCCGGCAAAACGACCGTCGCGCCGGCATCTGCCCACGCCAGCGGCACCGCCCAGGGAGGCCAGCGATGACCACGCCCGATACTGTCGAAGCGCCACCCATGGACGTCCCAGCCGACGCCGATATGCCAATGGACAAGAACACCAGCCGCAGGGCGTTCATCGGCATCACCGCGAGCGCGCTCGCCGGCGTGATGATTGCACCCGGCATTCGCCTGATCGAGATCGCCGCCGCCAAGCCGGTCGAGCAGGCGGTCAGCCCCGCGGTTCGCTGGGGCATGCTGATTGACACGGCCAAGTGCGCCAGCGGCTGCACCGATTGCGTAACGGCCTGCAACACCGAGAACGGACTTTCAGGTGGCGTGAAAGAGACCGATTCACAGTGGATTCGCAAGCTCGATATCAAGAACCTGCAGACCGGTCGCATCGCGTCGATGCCGATGATGTGCCAGCACTGCGCCGATCCGCCCTGCGTCGATGTGTGCCCGACCGGCGCTTCTTTCAAACGTGCCGATGGCATCGTGCTGGTCGACAGCCACATCTGCATCGGCTGCCGGTACTGCGTGGTCGCCTGCCCGTACAAGGCGCGCTCGTTCGTTCACGAGCCGATCAGCGGTCAGAAGCCAAACGTGCCGCGCGGCAAAGGCTGCGTGGAGGGCTGCACCCTATGCGTGCAGCGCATCGACCGCGACGAAAAGCCCGCCTGTGCGGAAGCGTGCAAGGCGGCGGGGCACGAAGCAATACTGTTCGGCGATCTCAACGACCCGGACAGCGAGATCGCGCGCCGCGGCGCCAAAGTCGCCACGCAGCAAGTCCGGGGCGATCTGCGGCTCAATACCGGCGTGCGTTACGAGGGCCTCTGAGATGCAGGCAGCCTTCCGGCAAATTGCCACCAGCGGGCGCTCCCTCGGCGCATTCATTGCCGTGCTGGGCGTGCTGCTGGCCGGCGGCGCCTGGGCGTTCTACCAAATGGAGCACTTTGGTCACATCGTCACCGGCATGAACAACCAGATCGTGTGGGGACTGCCGCATGTTTTCGCGGTGTTCCTGATCGTCGCCGCCTCGGGCGCGCTCAACATCGCTTCGATCGGATCGGTATTCGGCAAGTCCGAGTACAAACCGTTCGCGCCGCTCTCTGGTCTGCTGGCGCTGGCGCTGCTGCTGGGCGGCTTGACGATATTGCTGCTCGACCTCGGCCGTCCGGATCGCCTGGTCGTTGCCATGACCCATTTCAACTTCAAGTCGATCTTTGCCTGGAACATGTTCCTGTACACCGGATTCATCGCGATTGTGGCGGCCTATCTCTGGACTTCGCTGGTGCGTGAGGGCGCGCGGTGGAACCAGGCGGCGGGTTTCCTTGCCTTCGGCTGGCGAATCCTGCTGACCACCGGCACCGGCTCCATCTTCGGCTTCCTGGTCGCGCGTGAAGCCTTCGATTCGGCAATTTACGCGCCGCTGTTCATTGCGCTCTCGCTGGCCTACGGGATGGCGATCTTTCTCATCGTCCTCGTGGTCGTCGTTCGCGCCACCGGGGAAACGGTCTCGGCGGCGATGATGTCGCGGCTGCGCAGACTGCTGGTCGTGTTCATCGTTGCCGGGCTCTGGTTCGTCGCCGCCCTTCACCTCACCAACCTTTACATGACCCGGCACCACGGCATCGAGCGTTTCATTCTTCTGGATGGCGGCGTGATCACGGTGATCTTCTGGCTGGGACAGGTTGCCCTCGGCAGCTTGCTGCCGATTGCGCTGCTGACGCTGCCGCGGGCGCGCGATTCGACCCGCGCCACGATGTTGGCGGCAGGACTGGTCATCCTCGGCGGCCTCGCCCAGATGTACGTCACCATCATCGGCGGACAGGCTTATCCGCAGGCGCTGTTTCCCGGATACGCCGAAACCAGCAGCTTCTTCGACGGCGTCGTTCACCAGTACCAACCCAGCGCATACGAACTGCTGCTCGGCGTGGGCGGGATCGCAGTGGCCGTCGCGATACTGACGGCCGGCCTGCGATTGTTCAGATTTGCGCCGTACCGCCTGCCGGCTGATTGATAGAAGTCCTGTGCGTCGATGACACCAGAGCTGACACATGCCGCGAACATGCGCCCTCCTGACATGACGACGCCGCGGCTTTTGATTTCCGCGGCGCACAAGTCGTCGGGCAAGACCACCATTGCGATGGGGCTCTGTGCCGCATTGGTGGCGAGCGGGCAGCGCGTGCAGCCGTTCAAGAAAGGCCCGGACTACATCGACCCGATGTGGCTGGCCGCTGCCAGCGGTCGCGCCTGTCACAACCTCGACACCCACCTGGCGGGCGAAGACAGAGTGGTCGCCTCGTTCGCAAGACATGCGCTCGGCGCCGATGTCTGCATCGTCGAAGGCAACAAGGGCCTCTACGATGGACTCGACCTTGACGGCAGCAACAGCAACGCCGCCGTTGCCCACGCGCTGGGCTTGCCGGTGGTACTGGTCATCGACGCGCGCGGAATGACCCGCGGCATCGCCCCGCTGCTGCTCGGCTATCAGGCGTTCGACCGCAATCTCGACATTGCCGGGGTGATTCTCAATAACATCGGCGGCGCGCGCCACGAAGCCAAGCTGCGCGCGGTGATCGAGCACTACACGGATATGCGGGTGATCGGATCGGTGCAGCGCGACACTAGGCTGGCAATAGACGAGCGCCACCTCGGCCTCATGCCGAGTACGGAGCACTTTGACGCGAAGGAGACAATCGACCGGGTCGGAGCGATTGTCGCGGCACAGGTCGATCTTGACCGCGTCCTGTCGATTGCGGCGTCGGCTGCACCCCTGCCGGCGCCAGCGGCAGCGCCCGCGCCGCGACTCACGTTCCGCGGACGGCAGGTGCGCATCGGCGTGGCCCGCGACAAGGCCTTTGGTTTTTATTACGCCGAAGACCTTGCCGCGATCGAGGAAGCGGGGGCCTCGCTGGTGTTCATTGATACGCTCCGCGATTCATCGCTGCCGGAGATCGACGGCCTGATCATCGGCGGCGGCTTTCCCGAGGTGTTCATGGGCGAGCTTGAAGCCAATGCCGGCTTGCGCCGGTCGATTGCCGGCGCCATCCGCGCGGGGTTGCCTGCCTACGCGGAATGCGGCGGCCTGATGTACCTTTCACGGAGCCTCACCTGGAAAGGCCGTACCTGCCAAATGGCCGGCGTCATTCCAGGCGATGCGCTCATGCATGAACGCCCGGTCGGCCGCGGCTATGTTTGCCTCGCACCGACCGAAAACCTGCCCTGGCGCCCCGCACTGACGGCGGAGGCGGAGGTGGCGGTACGGGGCCACGAATTCCATTACTCGAGTCTCGAGAACCTGCCCGGCGGCATTCGCTACGGCTGGCAGGTATTGCGCGGCCACGGCGTCGATGGCCACCGCGACGGCATCGTCATCGGGAATCTGCTCGCCTCATATGCGCATTTGCGCGGGGTGGACACCTGGGTGGAGCCGTTTGTCGCCCTGGTCCGTCAACACGCAATGCAGCAGAACCCAATGCTCCAGGATGCAATGTTTGCTTGGCCGCGTGTGGCGCCAGCCGGGAAAACCGAACATGCGACGACATGACCACGGCAATTTATCGCGGCGCGTGGTGCAGGTCGGCGACCGCTCGATCAGCACCGATAGCGAGGGCTACCTTTGCCACCTCGACGACTGGTCGCCTGAATTTTCTGTCGCACTCGCGCGAGAGGAAGGGCTGGCGCTGACGGCCGCTCACTGGGAAGTGATTCATTTCCTGCGCACTTACTGGCACGAGCATGGCGTACAGGCACAGGTGCGCGCCATGATCCGGCACTTCACGGTAAAGTGGGGACCAGAACGCGGCGGCAATCATCACCTGCATGCGATGTTTCCGGTGGGCGGCCCGCAGAAGCAGGGCAATCGCCTGGCAGGACTGCTGAGAACCAAGGGCGAGCATTGATGCACAGCACAAAAGAAGGTCTGCACCGCATCGTCAACATCCTCCAACCCTCCGCCTCTCCGCGTCTCCGCGTCTCCGCGTCTCCGCGTGAACCAGCCTCTTTCCAGCAAGCACACCAAATGAATCCGTATTCGAATATGCCGTAACACCAACAGCAAGAGGCCGACATGTTCAGATTGACACCACAAGCCGCCGCCCAGATCCGTGATGCCATGCAGTCGGCCGACGCCACCGACATGGCGCTGCGGGTCGCGGCCAGGCAAGGCGCGGACGGCGACGTCGAGTACGCGATGGGATTCGATGACGGACGCGAAAACGACACCGAATTTTCCGCAGACGGCGTGCGCATACTTATTTCGCATCACAGTGCCGCGCTGCTCGACGACGTCGAGCTCGATTACGTGGAATTGACGCCCGGCGCGTTCAATTTCATCTTTGTGCCGGGCAGCGCGGTTGGCGCGGCGATGCAGGCCGGTGGCTGCGGAAGTGGCACTGGCTGCGGAGGCGGCGGGTGTTCAAAGGGGCCTGCGGGTAAATTCGCGATGGCCACGACAAACTCGCAAAAAACAGGAAAGGTCTACCTGGTCGGCGCCGGCCCGGGCGATCCGGATCTGCTGACCCTGCGCGCGGCGCGCCTGCTGGAAGAAGCCGAGGTCGTTGTCCATGACAATCTCGTTTCCCCGGAGGTGATGGCAAGGGTGCCGGCGGGGACCCGGCGCATTTACGCAGGCAAGCAGCGCGCCAATCACAGCATGCCGCAGCAGGATCTCAATGCGTTGCTGGTGGAATTGGCACAGCAATACCGCGTGGTGGTGCGGCTGAAAGGCGGCGACCCGTTCATTTTTGGGCGTGGCGGCGAGGAAATGGAAGCGCTGGCCGCGCGGGGAATTGCCTTTGAGGTGGTGCCGGGCATCACTGCCGCCTGCGGCATCTCCTGCTATTCGGGGATTCCGCTCACCCACCGCGACCATGCGCAATCGGTGATGTTCGTCACCGGGCACCTCAAGGACGGCAGCAGCGACCTCGATTGGCAGGCGCTGGCGCGCACCGGGCAAACCGTCGTCATTTACATGGGCCTGGGTGCGATCGACGAAATTTGCAGGCAACTGATCGCGCACGGCATGGCGCCGGACACCCCGATCGCGCTGGTCGAGCGCGGCACCACCGTGCGCCAGCGCGCGCTCACGGCGACACTGGCCACCATGCCCGCCCACGCCGCGGCCAGCGCCGTCAATGCGCCGACGCTGACCATTATCGGTGACGTGGTGCGCCTGCACGACCGGCTTGCCTGGTACCACCCGGAACAACCGGCTTAATTGCGCCAGAGGCGCCTAGCCTGCATATTTCATGGGTCGGCCCCGTACTGATGACGTTTTGCTCTCGTCAACGGTCTTCACGGTGAAATTCAATTTGTACTTCGATTTTCGCCGGGCCTACGCGCTCGATGGCGGCCGGCTAGGCGGCGCTTTTCCGCTCTCCTCCTCGCCGGTATCCAGATGGCGGCTCGTCGGTCGAGCGAAAAATCACTCGCCCATCCACCCACCCTCGAACGCGTCCCCATGAATTATGCAGGCTAGCGGCTCGGCTGCGCGACCCGGTGCTCGATGGCAAATACCGCCGCCTCGACGCGCGAAGTCAGGTTGAGTTTGGAGAGGATGTGGCGCACGTGGAGTTTCACCGTGTCGTGGCTGATGTTGAGCACGCGCGCGATGGCCTTGTTGGTTTCACCACGCGAAAGGTGTTCGAGGATCTCGCGTTCGCGCACGGTCAGGGCGGCCAGCGGGTCATCAAGCGAAGAGTTGCGCGGCCCCGTCTGCAGCATATGGGCGAGCTTGAGCGTCATCGCCGGGGCGATCACCAGTTCGCCGCGGGCGGCACGCTGGATGGCCTCGACGACATCGTCCGGTTCCATGTCTTTTAGCAGGTAACCGCGCGCGCCCTGGCGCAGGGCGGCGCCCATGTCCTCCTCGGCGTCGCTGACCGTGAGAATGATCACCGGCGTCGCCACGGCGGCATCGCGCAGACGGCCCAGTATGACGAGTCCGTCAGATTCCGGCATGCGCAAATCCATCACGATGAGATCGGGCTTTTCATCACGCGCCAGCCGGACGGCCTCGTCCGGATTGCCGGTGGCGCCGATCACCTGCATGCCGCCGCGGCGCTCCAGTAATTCGGCGAGCGCGCAACGGCAGAGCGCGTGATCATCGACCAGTACGATGCGGATCGCGTCGCTCATCGTGTTCCGCCGGCCAGCGGCACCTGCAGTAGCACTCGCGTGCCGCCTCCGCTGCGCGCGGAAAAGGTCAATTCCGCGCCAATTTGCGCGGCGCGTTCCTGCATGATGTTGACGCCGAAGTGTTCGGAATGGCTACCGTCCGCGCAAATGCCACGGCCGTCGTCGTCGATCGCAAACTTCAACGAATGCGCGGTGCGCTCGACCAGGATGGAAGCAGACTTGGCATGCGCGTGCCGGACGACATTGGCCAGCGCCTCCTGCACGATCAGAAACACCTGCAATTCCTGCTCAGCACCGAGCGCCAGCTCGCCCGCGCGATTGTCAACCGTGCAATCGACACCGGTGCGAGCCCGGTGTGATTCCGCAACCGCGCGCAGGGTGGTCATCAGCCCGCGCGGGTCCATCCTGCTGCGGAATTGCGTCAGCAGCACGCGAATGTCGGCGTACGCGTCATCAAGCGCGTCACGTATGTCGGTGATATAGCCGGCGGCGCGGGCGGACGGCGCGGATTGCATTTCGTCCTCCAGCAACGCGAGACGCATTTTCATGTACATCAGCGATTGCACGACGGAATCGTGCAATTCACCGGCGATCATTTTTCGTTCCGTGATCACGGTTTTCACCAGGCTCTGGTTGTGCTGACGGGCGGCCTGCAGCACGGCGCCGAACATCTCGCCCAGCACGCGCAACAGCGCCGGGATATCCTTAGGCAACGGCCGGTCATCGGGCATGAACAGGTTATACACGCCAAACACCCAACCCTTGTACTCGAGGGGTAGCGCCAGCACATGCCGGCAGGTGTCGTCGAAGTAACCGCTTGCGGTGCGCGCGCCGCAAGCGTGGGAATCTGCTGCTTCCACCAAATTCTCGGCCCGCAATGCGGCCCCGCAAACGCCGCAATCAACGGCGACGAGCCGCTCCCGCACAACGACCTCCGGCGGCAGTCCGACCGAACCCACCAGCCGCATGGCGCGCTCGTCCTCGGTCAGCAGGCGCACTGCGCCGGCCCGCGCGTGCGCCAGCTTGACAATGGCATGCAGGAAACGCTCAAGCTGCTCTTCAACGCTTTCGGCGGTCGCCGCATCCCATTCCATGCCCGAGCCCACGCCATGCCGCGCGGTGTTACCCGCGGACGCAGCCGCTCCGGCAGACAAGCCCGGTTTCACGATCAACAACCCTCCAGGGTAGCGGCCTCCAGGTAGGGGTGGCTTAAACCCGCTGCCACAACCGTCCCGGGGACACTGACGCAATATTTGTTCGACTTCGTCAATGATACAAGTTTGGCGCTGATCGTGCCGCCGCATGCGACCCGGGCGCATTGCCGGCAGGACCGGCCGGTGCCACGTCACACGCACCCGCGGCAAGGGTTAGTGCAATTTGCCCTCATTACCCGTATGGGTTACTGGTCCATCCCCCGTCCCGGCTATAGACGGGCGATGAGCCGGTTCTGCCTAATAGGCAAGCCATTTAGGCAGGCCATTTCCGGCACCCACACGGAAGGTGAGCGACTTTTTCGGGAACCCAAATTCATGGCAGTGACACCCCCATCCGACGCGACACCTGCCAGCGCCCCGGATCGCCAGACCCGCAATACCACTTGCTACATGTGCGCCTGCCGCTGTGGCATTCGTGTGCATCTGCGCGACGGCGAAGTACGCTATATCGAGGGCAACCCCGACCACCCGCTCAACAAAGGCGTGATCTGCGCCAAGGGCTCGTCGGGCATCATGAAGCAGTACTCGCCGGCGCGCCTGACCAGGCCGCTGATGCGCGCGCCGGGCAGCGAGCGCGGCGAGGGCAAATTTGTCGACATAAGCTGGGACGAAGCCTTCAAGATGCTCGAGGATCGCCTGCGCAAGATTCGCGCGACCGACCCAAAGCAGTTCGCGCTGTTCACCGGGCGCGACCAGATGCAGGCGCTGACGGGGCTGTTCGCGCGCCAGTTCGGCACGCCCAACTCTGCGGCAAACGGTGGCTTTTGCTCGGTCAACATGGCGGCCGGCATGATCTATACCATCGGCGGATCGTTCTGGGAGTTCGGCGGGCCCGACCTGGAGCGCGCCAGGCTGTTCGTGATGATGGGCACGGCCGAAGACCATCACTCCAATCCGCTGAAAATCGCAATTTCGAAATTCAAGCGCGATGGCGGTCGTTTCATTTCGATCAATCCGATCCGTACCGGCTACTCGGCCATCGCCGACGAATGGCTGCCGATCAAGCCGGGCACTGATGGCGCGCTGCTGCTGGCCTTGATCCACGAACTGATCGCCCTCGGGCTGTATGACCGGGAATTCCTGGTGCGCTATACCAATTCCGGCCAGTTGGTGAACATGAATGAGGCCAACGACGAATTCGGCATGTTCGTGCGCACCGAAGTGCCGGAAGAAGAAGGCTGCTTCGATCCGCAGAACAAACTATGGTGGGACCGGGTGAGCAACCGCGCGGTGATAACCCACACCGAAGGGTGCGATCCGTACCTGCTCGGCGAGTTCAAGTTGCCGGACGGCACTGCGGTCAAGCCCGCGTTCCAGCTCCTCAAGGAGCGGGTCGAGGTCTACACACCCGACTGGGCGGCCGGGATCACCGGCATTCCGGCCGAAGCAATCCGCCGGCTGGCGCACGAAATGGGCATCACGGCGCGCGACCAGAAAATCGAACTGCCGATTGCCTGGACCGACACCTGGGGCAAGGAGCACGACACCGTGACCGGCAACCCGGTCGCCTTCCATGCGATGCGCGGCCTGGCCGCGCATTCCAACGGCTTTCACACCACGCGCTCGCTGGCCATCCTGATGACGCTGCTTGGCACCATCGACCGGCCGGGCGGCTTTCGCCACAAGGCGCCGTTTCCGCGGCCGATCCCGCCCTGCGCCAAGACGCCGAACACGCCGCTGGCGATCAAGCCAAACACGCCGCTGGACGGCATGGCCATGGGCTGGCCGGCCGAACCGGATGATCTGTTCGTCAACGACGATGGCACGCCGGTGCGCATCGACAAGGCTTTTTCCTGGGAATACCCGCTCTCCGTGCACGGTATGATGCACAACGTCATCACCAACGCCTGGCGCGGCGACCCATACCCGATCGACACGCTCATGCTGTTCATGGCGAACATGGCGTGGAACTCGACGATGAACACGTCCGAAGTGCGCAAAATGCTCAACGACAAGCGCGAGGACGGCGAATACAAGATTCCGTTCCTCGTCGTCTGCGACGCGTTCCAGTCGGAAACCACCGCGTTTGCCGACCTGGTGCTACCCGACACCACCTACCTCGAGCGCCACGACGTGATGTCGATGCTGGACCGGCCCATTTCCGAGTTCGACGGCCCGGTCGACGCGGTGCGCATTCCGGTGGTACCACCCACGGGCCAGTGCAAGCCTTTCCAGGAAGTGCTGATCGAACTCGCCGGCCGCCTGAAATTCCCGGCCTTCGTGCGCCCGACCGGAGAACGCAAGTACCGTGACTATCCGGATTTCATCGTCAACTATGAAACCGAACCTGGCTCGGGTATCGGCTTCCTGGCGGGCTGGCGTGGCAAGGGTGGCGAGAAATTCATGCGCGGCGAGCCCAATCCGCGCCAGTGGGAAATGTATGCGCAGAACAATTGCGTCTACCACTACCGCCTTCCGGCCTCCTACC
>JANNGY010000041.1:0-3121 GCA_031404095.1 Betaproteobacteria bacterium
TGCACATGCGACCACGGAAAGAGTTTCGAAAGATGATGCCCGCGATCTACTTGATTTTAGTATTGCTATCTGTGAGTACGTTTTTGTCTTAAGCAAAAAGTTTGAGCGATTCGAGGCTCGACAAGCAGAAGCGAAGGCAAAGGTAAAAGCCGAACCAAAGCCAAAAGCCGAACCAAAAGCTAAGGCAGACGTAAAAGCAAAAACGAAACCTTAATTGCGTTGAACTAAACCGCTGACGCGGTGGCATGTCTTTCGAGACGGCCACCGCGTTTTTCATGTTGCGCTGCGAATTGACAGGCGCAGGTGCAAAGCACTTCTTCTGAGTCTGGGGAATGTTCCCCGGCTTTCAGGAGACCTGTCATGACACCCTTACGCCAACGCATGCAAGACGCCATGGTGCAGCGCGGTTTTGCGCTACGCACGCAAGAGTCTTACGTCGAGGCCATCGCCCGCATGGCCAAACACTACCGGCGCGACCCCGCGACCTGTAGCGCCGACGAGGTGCAAGCCTACCTGCTGCACCTGGTCAGGGATCGGCACCTGTCCTACAGCACCATGAATCAGGCGGGATGTGCCGCACGATTCTTGTTTGAAGTGGTGCTCGGCCAGCCGCGCGAGCGATTTGCGATCCCGCTCGCCAAGGCACCCGCCACCCAGCCCGAACTGCTCTCGCGCCAACAGATCGCCCAGCTATTCGCCGCCTGTACCAGCCCGGCACGACGCATGCTGCTGCAAACAATCTACGCCACCGGCCTGCGCGTCGCCGAGGCCTGCACGGTACGGGTTGCCGATATCGACAGCGCGCCGGATCGGATGTGTATCCGCGTGGTACATGGCAAGGGCGGCAAGGATCGCTACACCCTGCTCAGCACCACGCTACTGGCGCGTTTGCGCGACTATGCGCGCCGCTACCAACCGCGCGGCTGGCTGTTTGGCGACGCAACCGGCACACAGCCCATCCGCATCCAAACCGCCCAACGAACCTATCAGGGCGCGCGCCACCGCGCGCGCATCATGAAGCAAGGCGGCATTCATACGCTTCGCCACTGTTTTGCCACCCACTTGCTCGAAGGCGGCGTCGATCTGTTTACCATCCAGAAGCTGCTCGGCCACGGCCATATCAGCACCACCAGCCGCTACCTGCACTTGATCGGCCCGCAGTTTGCTGCCCCCAAGGATCACGACCCACTGGACTTGCTCGCCGGACTACCGGAGGTGTAGCCGACGACTCCGCGCATGGCCACCTTGGCCGATGCGCTCGGCCAATTCGGCGCGGGCTACCTCGCCACGCATACCCTCTCCACGCCCCAGGCCAAAGCCTGGCGGGCCATTGTCGCCTGTCGCACCGCCGCATTGGGTGGACAGCATCTGGCCTGCGATGCCTGCGGTCACCATCACTGGCAATATCACTCGTGCCGCAATCGCCACTGCCCACAATGCGGCGCACGTGCCAAAGAGGCATGGCTGCAAGGTCGTCTGGCCGAGGTGTTGCCGGTGCCCTATGTGCATCTGGTGTTTACGCTGCCGCACGCTCTCAACGCCTTGTATGGCGCACACCCGCGCTGGGTGATCGATACCTTGTTTGCAGCAACCGCACAGACACTGGCCGAGTTCGCCGCCAACCCGAAGTGGATTGGCGGCTCGGGCCGCACGGGAGGCTCGATGCCCGCCTTCAGTCTGGTGCTGCATACCTGGACGCAGGATTTGCGACGGCACCTTCATGTCCACGCGGTGATGGCCTGCGGGGCGCTGGACGGCCAGGGGCTGTGGCAACCCCCGGACCGCAAGCCCGACTTCCTGTTTCCGGTGCACGCACTGTCGACCGTGTTTCGCGGCAAGTTCATGGCGGCGCTGCAAGCGGCTCATCGGGACCGGCAACTCGACGGCGACCCGGACGGGCAGGAGGCGGCTTGGCGGGCGCGGCAGAAGGCGCTGTATCGTCACCGGTGGGTGGTCTATGCCAAGGCCCCGCTGGGTGGGCCTGTGCAGGTGTTGGAATACCTGAGCCGGTATACCCACCGCACCGCGATTTCCAACGAGCGCGTTCGCGCCATCAACGCCGATACCGTGGTGCTGTCGGTGCGCGCGGATGCCGAAGGCGGCAAGCGGCAGGTAGCCATCGAGGGTCAGGAGTTTGTGCGGCGCTTTCTGCTGCACATCCTGCCGACCGGCATCAAGCGGATTCGCCATTACGGGTTACTGGCGTCGGCTTGCAAGACGGTGCGCCTCGCGCAAGCACGGGCGGCATTGGCGATGCCGCCACCGATCCCGGCGGCGGTGGAGTCTGCCGCCGGCTTCATGCGCCGGGTCGCGAATGTGGAGGTGTTGCATTGCCCGTGTTGCGCGGCAGGACGGCTGCGCGTGGTGCAGACGTTACGGGGAATGCCGCGGTTGCCGCCACCGGGTGTCGTTCTGCGGGCGCACGCTTGCCGGGGGCCGCCGTGAGCCGCACGAACCTGCCGATACGCGATGGGCGAGGGCGATGCCGTTGTTTGATCGGCAGGGTTTGCGCTGCTCGGCCTTTGCCTGCGGTGCCCGCAACCACGGCGCCGACGGCTCGATCGCGTACGCGGTCGCGAGCACCGTTGCGCGGCAACGCCCAGCGCGGCAGCCTACCAAGGCCCGCCGGCAAAGATATGTGCCACAATTTGCGCCAGTAGCCGGGCGGGCAAAACAAACCCCCTATCACCATCGCCTCACCGGCGGTTCAGTCCAACAAGGTTTATCTGTCGCGGGAGACGTTCGTGATTCAAATCGGTTCGGTAGCGCGACAGATAAACGCTAATCGTTAGAAGTCATAGCGCCCATTATTACCTCGCTGATTGCGGCCACGACGAACAACAACCAATAATTCCGGCGCAACTGACAGTACGCCGCCTCGACGGAGGGGAATCCAGGCCAATCCCGTTGTGTCCCAACCCACGACCGGGAACACTTGCCCAGAACACCGCCGGAACACACCGCGATATTCGCGATGTGCGCGCGGTGACGCGAGGTACTTTGCCACCCGCACGAAATCGCCCACGCGGATTTGAACTCCTGCCCTATCAGATTTCGACATTGCCAGAAACTGTGCCATTGACTTTTAACGATCGAGGTAAGGGGCGGCGCGCTTTTGCGC
>JANNGY010000042.1:0-7826 GCA_031404095.1 Betaproteobacteria bacterium
AAATGACCGGCACCTCAGGCGTCCGCTTTCGCGGCGAGGGCAACTGCTTTTCTGAAATCCAGCGTCCCCACATAAATTGCCCGCCCGGTGATGACGCCCATGATTCCCTCGTCCTGGACCGCCAGGAGCTTCTTTACATCGTCCAGACTATTGAGGCCACCGCTGGCAATGACCGGAACGGTGAGGTCCTTGGCCAGTTAGACGGTGGCGTCGATATTGACGCCCGACAGCATGCCGTCGCGGCCAATATCGGTATACAGGACCGCTTCCACGCCATAATCCTGAAAGCGCTTGGCGAGGTCGATTACATCGTGCCCGGTGAGTTTGGACCAGCCATCCGTCGCCACCTTGCCGTCCTTGGCGTCGAGCGCGACGATAATGTGCCCGGGAAACGCATCGCAGGCTTCGTGCAGAAACCCGGGGCTCTTTACGGCGGCGGTGCCGATGACGATCCAGGTAATCCCGTCGTCCAGATAACGCTCAATGGTCTCGAGATCACGGATACCGCCACCGAGCTGGATCGGCACTTCGTCGTCCATGGCGGCGACGATTTCCTTGATGGCTGCCTCGTTCTTGGGTTTCCCGGCGAAAGCACCATTCAAATCCACCACGTGCAGGCGCTGCGCACCGAGCCCTTTCCATTTGGCAGCCATTTCGCCTGCTTTGTCGGAAAAAATGGTCGCAGAATTCATAACGCCCTGTTCGAGACGAACGCACTTTCCGTCTTTGATATCAATGGCCGGGATGATCAGCATTGTCGTAGATAGGTCGTGAAGGGTGGAAGGCGCTGGCCTGGGAGGGAAGTCGAGTTAGCGGTTCTGGGCGAGCAGGGGATTCAGGGGTGCCAATTCAGAAAATTCCGGTATAACGCGAGGCCGGCGCGATGACTCTTTTCGGGGTGAAATTGCGTTGCAAAAATATTCGCGCGGGTGACCGCCGCGGTAAAGTGACCTGCATATAGGGTGGTCGCGGCAGTGATGTCCCGGTCCGCTGGTTCGCAATAGTAACTGTGCACATAGTAAAAGCGTTCACCGCTGGATATATCTTGCCACAAAGCATGCGGCGAAGTTTGCACGACCTCGTTCCAGCCCATATGCGGCACTTTAAGCGCGTGATCCACGGGGCGAAAGCGTTTGACCGTCCCGCTGAAAATGCCGAGCCCGGCGGTGTCGCCTTCATCGGAGTGGTCGAACAGCATTTGCATACCCACGCAGACCCCAAAAAATGGCTTTTGTGCCGCCGCGCGCCGCACCGCACCCTCGAGCCCGCTATCCCGCAGATAGCGCATGCAGTCGGGCATGGCGCCCTGGCCGGGGAAAACCACGCGGTCGGCGGCATCGACCGCATCGGGGGACTGGCTGATGGCGACCTCGACGCGGAGGCCAGCCTCGCGTGCAACGACCTCGAAAGCCTTGGCGACAGATCGCAGGTTGCCCATTCCATAGTCGACTACGACCAACTTTTTCATGACAGCCGGAGGGATTAGAGGGAGCCCTTGGTGGAAGGCAACACGCCGGCGGCGCGCGCATCAATTTCGCACGCCATGCGCAGCGCCCGGCCAAAAGCCTTGAAAATGGTTTCCGCCTGGTGGTGTGAATTGACGCCGCGGAGATTGTCGATATGCAAGGTCGCCAGCGCGTGATTGACGAAGCCCTGGAAAAACTCGATAAACAGGTCAACATCGAATTCGCCGACACGGGCGCGCGTGTAATCGACGTGGTATTCCAGACCGGGGCGGCCGGAAAGATCGATCACCACGCGTGACAGGGCCTCGTCGAGCGGCACGTACGCATGTCCGTAGCGGCGGATGCCGACTTTGTCGCCCAGTGCCTGGGCAACTGCCTGGCCGAGAGTGATACCGACATCCTCGACCGTGTGATGTGCGTCGATTTGCAAGTCGCCTTTTGCCTTCACATCGATATCGATCATGCCGTGCCGCGCCACCTGGTCAAGCATATGGTCAAGGAACGGGATGCCCGAGTCGAGCCTCGATTCTCCCTGGCCATCGAGGTTGATGGCGACACGAATCTGGGTTTCCTTGGTGTTGCGCGTGACGTCGGCGGTTCTCATGGTCAAGTCGAAGTTTGCAGGGCGGCTATCAACGCATCATTTTCGGCGGGCGTGCCGACAGTGAGGCGCAAGGTATTGGCCAGCAGGGGATGCGAGCCACTGGTGTTCTTCACGAGGATTCTACGCGAGACAAGGTGGGCAAAGCTGTGGCCGGCGTCGGCGACGCGAATGAGGATGAAATTCGCCTCAGAAGGAAAGCACCGGATGCCGTCGATGCGATCCAGCGCCATCGCCAGGCGCGACCGCTCGGCTTTCAGTAATTCCGCCTGCTGAAGCAAGGGTTCATAGTGGCGCATCGCAAAACCCGCCGCGGCCTGGGTCAACGCATTGATGTTGTAGGGCAATCGCAGTTTGTCGAACTCGACGAGCCATTCGGCCCGCCCGATCAGCATGCCGAGGCGAATGCCGGCGAGCCCCAGTTTGGAGACCGTGCGCATCAGCAGCGCGTTCGGATAGTCCGCAATCTGGTCGAGGAAAGTGTCGCGCGCGAACGCAAAATACGCCTCGTCGATGACCACCAGGCCGCCATAGTGGCCGGCGGCGGAAATGATTTCTCCGATGGCAGCGCGGTCGAACAGATTGCCGGTTGGGTTATTCGGATAGGCGATAAAGGTAACGGCGGGTTGCTCGCGCTGGATAGCATCGAGCATCGCCGGCAAATCCAGGCTGAAATCGGCACGCAGCCGGACCCCGATGTAGTGCAGGCCGCAGAAGGTGGCGATCATCCTGAACATCACGAATGCCGGTTCGACCGAAAGCAGGCGGGCGCCGGGCCTGGCGGTGGCCATGGCAATGAGCTGGATGATTTCGTCGGAGCCGTTGCCGAGCAAGATATCCAGCGAGTCCGGAATGTGCATGGCCTGCCGAAGGTCGCATTTCAACTCTTCCGCCGCCGCAGACGGATAACGATTCAGCGATGCACCCGCCAATGCGCCGGCAAGCCCGGCGCGGAGCGAGGCGGGAAACGTGAACGGATTTTCCATCGCGTCGAGCTTGATCATGCCTGCCGCGTTCTGCACAGGGTAGGAGGAAAGCGCGCGGATCTCGGGGCGGATGACGTCGGCTGCCATGCGCATCATTTCAAGCGGTAATCGGCCGACCGGGCATGCGCTTCAAGTCCTTCGGCGCGTGCGAGGGTGGCGGCGGTTTTGCCCAGGGTGCGCGCGCCGTCGCGCGAGAGGTGAATGATCGATGATCGTTTCTGGAAATCGTACACGCCCAACGGCGAGGAAAATCTCGCCGTTCGCGAGGTCGGCAGCACGTGATTGGGGCCGGCGCAATAGTCACCGACGGATTCCGAGGAAAATATGCCCATAAAAATTGCGCCAGCGTGGCGGATTTTGGGCAGCAACACATCGGGTCGTGCCACGGAGAGTTCAAGGTGTTCGGGCGCGATACGATTGGCGATATCGCACGCTTCATCCAGATCGCGAACGAGGATCAGCGCACCACGGTTCGTGAGCGAGGCGCGGATGATGTCTGCCCTCGGCATGGCGGCCATTTGAGCATCCATGCTGGCCCGTACGCGATCGATGTACGCGGCGTCCGGGCACAACAGCACCGCTTGGGCAATCTCGTCGTGTTCCGCCTGGGAAAACAGATCCATCGCCACCCAATCCGCGTCTGTGGAGCCATCGGCGATGACGAGAATTTCCGACGGACCCGCGACCATGTCGATGCCCACCATGCCGAAGACAAAACGCTTGGCGGCGGCAACATAGGCGTTGCCGGGCCCGACAATCTTGTCGACGCCGGGAATCGACTCGGTACCAAACGCCAGCGCTCCCACCGCCTGTGCCCCGCCAATTCGAAACACCCGGTCTACACCGGCGAGGGCGGCCGCCGCGAGCACCGTCTCGTTGACCTTGCCGTCGGGCGTCGGTGTCACCATGATGAGTTCCCGTACGCCGGCGACCTTGGCCGCAATCGCGTTCATCAGGACCGACGATGGATACGCGGCCTTGCCGCCCGGGACGTAAAGGCCGGCGCGATCCAGCGCGGTAATCTGCTGGCCGAGCACCGTGCCATCGGCTTCGGTGTACTGCCAAGAGCGCTGCACCTGATGTTCGTGATAACGCCCGATCCGGCCGGCGGCGATCTCGAGCGAAGTCCGCACAGCCGCCGGCAAATTCTGCAACGCGTCACGCAGCGATGCCGGGGCGATTTCCAGTGCGGCGCCACTTGCCGGTGTCCAGCGGTCCAGTCTGGCGGTGTAATCAAGCAACGCTGCGTCACCGCGTGACTTCACCTGGTTAAGTATCTCTCGAACGGTTGCCTCAACATCGGGATCCTGAGCGGACTCGAAGGCAAGCAGTCCGACGAGATCGGATTCAAACGATTCGTCGCGCGAATCAAGCCGGCGAATGTTCAACGAAGCCATCAGGGATTGAAACTCAAGCACTGGCGAGGCTCGGCAGCCACTATTGCCCGAAGAGGCGCACCAGTGCTTGAGTGTTGCCTTAGATTCATGACTGACCCGCTGCGCGCGCAAACGCGTCGATCATCGGCTGGATCGATTCGCGCTTCAGTTTCAACGCAGCCCGATTGACAATCAGGCGGCTCGAAATTGGCATGATGTCTTCTACCGCCACCAGGTGATTGGCGCGCAGCGTATTGCCGGTCGACACCAGGTCGACGATGGCATCGGCCAGGCCGGTCAGCGGCGCCAGCTCCATCGAGCCGTAGAGCTTGATGAGGTTGACATGCATGCCTTTTGCGGCGAAATGCTCGCGCGCAACCTGTACGTATTTCGTCGCCACATTCAATCGCGCGCCGCGCTTGACCGCCGTCGCATAGTCGAAGCCTTCGCGAACCGCCACCATCATCCTGCATTTGCCGATTTCCAGGTCGAGCGGCTGGTAAAGACCGGCGCCGGCATGCTCAAGCAACACATCCTTGCCAGCGATACCGAGATCCCCGGCGCCGTATTGCACGTAGGTCGGGACGTCGGACGCCCGCACGATGACCAGGCGCACGTCGGCGCGATTGGTATTGATGATGAGCTTGCGCGATTTCTCCGGATCGTCCTGCGGCGTGATGCCGGCGGCCGCCAGCAGGGGCATGGTCTCATCGAAAATGCGGCCCTTGGAAAGCGCGATGGTGATGAACGGACTCATGGGTCAGTTGCAACGTTCGATGTCGGCACCCAGCCCGACCAGTTTCTTCTCGATGTGATCGTAGCCGCGGTCGAGGTGGTAAATGCGGTCGATAGTTGTTTCCCCTTCGGCGACCAGTCCGGCGATGACCAGGCAGGCTGACGCACGCAGATCGGTCGCCATGACGCTGGCGCCAGTCAGCTTGTCGACACCGTGGACGATGGCCGTATTGCCTTCGATGTCGATCTTGGCGCCCAGGCGCACCAGTTCCTGCACGTGCATGAAGCGGTTTTCAAAAATCGTCTCCGTGACGACTGCCGTCCCGGCCGCAATGGTGTTGAGCGCGATGAACTGCGCCTGCATGTCGGTTGGAAACGCCGGATAGGGCGCGGTACGAACATTGATGTGCAGTGGACGCTTGTGCATGGAAATCGTGATCTGGTCGGCGCTGCAGGCAATCGTCGCGCCGGCATCGCGCAGTTTCTCGATGACGGCGTCCAGGGTGCCTGGTTGCGTGTTCACCAGGCGAATGTCGCCGCCCGTGGCGGTCACAGCGGCCAAAAACGTCCCGGTTTCGATCCGGTCGGGCATCACCGCGTGTTCGGCGCCGTGGAGCGCGGCGACACCCTCAATGGTTATCGTATCGGTCCCGTGGCCGGCGATCCTTGCACCCATTTTGATGAGACACTCCGCCAGGTCAACCACTTCCGGCTCGCGCGCCGCATTTTCGAGCAGCGTCGTGCCCTCGGCAAGCGCCGCGGCCATCATCAGGTTCTCGGTTCCGGTTACCGTGACCGTATCCATGAATATGCGTGCACCCTGCAATCTCTTTGCCGTGGCATGAATGTATCCGGCCTCGATGGTGATGGCGGCGCCCATCGCTTCCAGCCCCTTGATGTGCAGGTCAACCGGGCGAGCGCCAATCGCGCAACCCCCGGGCAACGAAACCTTGGCCTCGCCGAAGCGCGCCAGTAACGGGCCCAGGGCGAGAATCGAGGCACGCATGGTTTTCACCAGGTCGTAAGGGGCTACCAGGTTGCCGAGCGATGCGGCATTCAGCGAGACGGTCTCGCCATCGCGTTTCTCGGTGACGCCCATCTGCGCGAGCAACTTGAGCATGGTGCCGATGTCGTTTAACTGCGGGACGTTGCGCAACGTCAGTGTGTCAGGCGTCAACAATGCCGCACACAGGATCGGCAACGCCGCATTCTTGGCGCCCGAGATGCGCACCTCGCCGCGAAGCGGTATGCCGCCACGGATTTTCAACTTCTGCATAATTGGGGGCTGATCATTTAACCGGCACGACCAAGTTGATTTCCATCGGTCGCTGTTTTCACCCTCTCCGGTGGGAGAAGGCGGGGATTGCGAGGGACATTCGAGCACCATGCCGGTCGTGCGCGACATGAGGCTCGCGCACAACGCAAATAACGAAAGCGGCGCACAGATCTTCCTGCCGGTTCACGGATTGACGGGGTGACGCGACCACTCTTCCGGCGTGAGCGTCTGCATCGACAGCGCGTGGATTTCCTCGCGCATTCGTTCGCCCAAGGCGCCATAGACGATCTGGTGTCGCTGGACACGCGACTTTCCGGCAAAGGCATCGGAAACGATCACGGCCTGGAAGTGCGCGCCATCGCCGTCGATCGCCAAGTGCCGGCATTCGAGCTTTTCGCGAATGTAAATTTCAATTGCTTCGGGTGTGACCATGGTGGGGTTGACGAAGATCCTGTCGTTGGCGATGGCGGAAATGCCGGCTGCTGCTATTGCTTGAGTTTGTAGCCCGATTTTAGCAAGTAAAGGGTGACTGCCGAAAGGCAAAAAAATGAACCGGCCGTGACCGACAGCGAAAGTGCCAGCGAAACATCGGCCTTGCCGAAGAACCCGTAACGAAAGCCATCGATCATGTAGAAAAACGGATTGAAGTGCGAAAGACCTTGCCAGAACGAAGGCAATGAATGAATTGAGTAGAACACGCCCGACAGGAAGGTCAGCGGCATGATGATGAAATTCTGGAAAGCGGCCAACTGATCGAACTTGTCTGCCCACAATCCGGCAATGATGCCGAGCGCCCCCAGCAAGCCGCTGCCGAGCAACGCAAAAGTGATGATGACCGCGACGTTGTGAACGGGGATATGCGCGACAAAAATGCCAAACAGAAATACCCCCGCGCCGACGGCCATCGCACGTACTACCGCGGCGATCAGATAGGCGCCGTAATAGTCCCAGTGCGACAGCGGCGGCAACAGGATGAACAGGATATTTCCGGTGATCTTCGACTGAATCAGAGAGGATGAAGTGTTGGCAAAGGCATTCTGCAACATCGACATCATCGCCAGGCCGGGTACCAGGAACTGTTCGTAGGTGATGCCCGGAAAGGCCGCGTTACTACCGGACATGACGTGGGAAAAAATCAGCATGTACAACATGGCCGTCAGCACCGGTGCGGCCACCGTCTGGAAAGCAACTTTCCAGAACCGCAACACCTCCTTGTAAAGCAGTGTTTGAAAACCGATCATGGCTACCGATGCATCAACTTGACGAAGACTTCTTCCAGGTCGGGTTCCGCCACCTCCAGATTGACGATGCGGGCCCCGGCACCGCGCAGTTGGGCGAGCCGGGCTTCGACTTCCGCATAGTCATGAATTGCAAAGAAGTGCCAGT
>JANNGY010000043.1:0-2980 GCA_031404095.1 Betaproteobacteria bacterium
GAAATGCGCTGCGAGATCTGTACCTGCATGATGTCGCCGTCGACGATGTATTGCTTGCACTTGCCGACCGCCTTGAGAAACGCCTCTTTTCCCATTTCTGATTTCGGTTCCGCAACAGGCACATTGGTCGCGCTCGCCGGCACATACACCGGCAGCGGCGCGTGCTGTCGCAGGCCCAGCCGCAACTCGGTCAGGCGCCGTTGCGCATAGGCAAAGCCAGCGGCCGCCGTGCCGTGCGCGCCGGTGTCGACATAAACGATCAAATGAAGCTTGCCCGAGAGATTGTCGACGACGGCCAGCTCATCGGAAAGCATCAGCACGATATCCGGCGCGCCGATGACGTCCTTTTTCTTCTGGTGATCCTCAAGTTCCAGCTTGTGCTCGATGTAGCGCACGGTGTCATAGCTGAAGTAGCCGGCGAGTCCGCCCGCAAAACGCAATGCGCCCTCGATCGGCGCCGCATTGAATCGCTTGCGGTATTTTTCAACAAACGCCAGCGGATCCTTGACGAATACATGCTCAAGGGTCTCGGTCTGGCCGCCCGGCCGGGCACGCACCACGGCGCATTCCTTGCCCTTGACCCGCAGCCATTCCCGCGCGGGCAGTCCAATGATCGAATAACGGCCGAAACGCTCGCCGCCGATGACGGATTCGAGGAGGTAAGAGAAGGGTTTGTTGGCCAGCTTGAGATAGATGGATAGCGGCGTGTCCAGATCCGCAAAGGTCTCAAGGGTAACGGGAATTCTGTTGTAACCACTGCTGCACAGCGCAGCAAATTCGGATTCGGTCATGATCTTTCAGCCGTGTAAAACGAGACGCACGAAGAAAACAAGAATGGCGAAGTGGGGCCGCTGGCCGCAATCAGCGCCAGTTATGCCATCGCCACGTCCACACTTGTTTGCTGAAAGTCATTGGAATGAAATGAAGGAAGTCCGGATCAGGTGGCTAGCTTAACAAATTTCAGGGCAGCGGGCACATCGTCTATGAAAGCGTCGCAGTCCAGTCCGCGCAGTTCCTGGCCTTCGTTATAACCATATGGAACAATAAACACCGGCGAACCCGCCGCGCGCGCCGCCTCGGCATCGTTTAGCGAATCGCCAATGAGCAACATTTCCGCTGCCGTGCAACCGAAGAACGCGGCGGCATGAGTCAGGGGCAGCGGATGGGGTTTCTTTTCCGCCAGCGAATCGCCGCAAAGCGTAATTTCAAAGTATTGGGCCAGCCCGGTTTTCTCAAGCAGCGGCACCGTAAACTTTTCGGCCTTGTTGGTCACGCATCCCAGGCGCAGTCCTTTACCCCTGAGTGCATTCAAGCCCTCGATGACGCCGGGGAAAGGTTTCGACGAATCGCCAAAACATTTTTCATATTGCCGCTCGAAATTGGCAATGGCCACTTTCAAGGCGGTCGGCCCGACTTCGCCGACGGCATCCTTGAGCGACTTCGCGACCAGATTGGCAATCCCCTTCCCCACGAAAGTCCTGATCATTGCCGGATCCAGTGGGACGAATCCCAGCGATGCACGCATCAAATTTGCCGCGGTGGCAATGTCGCCGACCGTGTCCAGTAGCGTGCCGTCAAGATCGAGCAACACCGCTTTAAGCGAAAGCGGAAAGGCGAACTTCGGCTTGGCGCGCAGGCGTGGTTTCCTTGCGACCGCTTCAATATCCGCAGGCGCAATGGCCGGAGAACCTTCTTCGTCGCGGTTTTCCATGGCATCAGCGCCTATGCCCAGGTCCGCGCTTGCCCGTGGGACCGCTTCTTCCGGCAGGGCGCTTGCCAGGTCGGAATTCGCCAGGTCGGTATTCATGGGCCGGCTTTGGCCAATTCGGCACGCATCAAATTGATTGTCACCAGGTAGTCCGATTGCCCGAAAATTGCCGACCCCGCGACAAACGTATCGGCGCCGGCACTGGCAATGGCGGCGATATTGTCGACTTTCACGCCGCCATCGACTTCCAGCCAGATATCTCGTCCCGATTGTTGAATGCGCCGCCTCGCTTCTCGCAATTTCTGCAGAGCCTCGGGGATGAACGCCTGGCCACCAAAACCCGGGTTGACGGACATGATGAGCACCAGATCCACCTTGTCCATCACATGATCAAGATAGCCCAGCGGGGTCGCCGGATTGAACACCAGGCCGGCCTTGCAACCGCAATCTCGTATCAGTGACAGCGTGCGGTCAACGTGATCCGACGCTTCCGGATGAAAGCTGATGATGGAAGCGCCCGCGCCGGCAAAATCCGGCACGATTCGATCAACCGGCTTGACCATCAGGTGGACATCGATCGCCACCGGCACGCCGTCAGCCGTCTTGGCGTGCGGGCGCACCGCCGCGCAAACCATCGGCCCGATCGTGAGGTTGGGAACATAGTGATTGTCCATGACATCAAAATGTATGACGTCGGCGCCGGCGGCAATTACCGTGCGAACTTCCTCACCCAGTTTGGCGAAATCGGCGGAGAGAATGGACGGCGCGATTCGATATTTCATGAACGGGAATTTTACGCGAATAAACTCGGAAAACACTTGTGCCCCGCGTGACGCACCTGCCTTCTGTCGCCACTCGCGTTTTCTGAAGTTCACTTGTGGAAGCCCATGTTACGATTCGAGGCATGAGCAACGAACCAGGCCAGAAACGGAAATATGCGGTCGACGTGACCGCACAGGCGTTCTATCTGCCCGATCAGTCGGATGAGGAAAACGACCAGTACGTCTTCGCCTATACCATTCGCATCTCCAACGTGGGCGAGGTTGCCGTCAAAGTGATCAGCCGCCACTGGATCATCACCGACGCCGACAGTCAGGTTCAGGAAGTGCGTGGCATGGGCGTCGTCGGCGAGCAACCGACCATCAAGCCAGGCGCGTCTTTTGAGTACACCAGCGGGTCATCTTTGACGACGATGGTCGGCACCATGCGCGGCACCTATCAGTTGATTGCCGATGACGGCACCAAATTCGACGCAACGATTCCGGAATTCAC
>JANNGY010000044.1:0-3335 GCA_031404095.1 Betaproteobacteria bacterium
CGGTATCGTGGAAACCCCTCACCCTCTCCCTCCCCCCCGAGGGGGGAGGGAAGTGACATTGCTTCAGCCCTTCACCACTGCCCCGCGCGGTAAAAACTGATTCAAGAGTGATGTTGATCGGACTGGGTCCCAGCCTCCGCTGGGACGACGCGAACATTTTCGGCGCCATCGACATTGTCGGAGGTTTTCGCCCATGAGACGCCCCCGCAAAACCATGGCCGAGATCAACGTCGTTCCCTATATCGACGTGATGCTGGTGCTGCTGATCATCTTCATGGTGACCGCGCACATCCAGCCGGGCGAAATTGACCTGCCGAGTGTGAGCCAGTCGCTGGCGCCAACGGTGGCACCGCTCGAAGTCAGGATCAAGCGCGACGGCAGCATCGGCCTCGCGGATCTGCAGCAAGGCGGGCAGGAGCAAGCCGTGACGCGTGAGAATTTGTTGCGCGCGGTGCGTGCCGTCCAGGCCAATCGTCCCGAGCAGGCGGTGGTCATTTCAGCGGACAAGAATCTGAAATACGAGGACGTGGTGCGGGTACTGGACGTATTGCAGGCCGGGAAAGTCAAACGCGTGGGCTTGCTCACGAAACCACTGGCACGTTGATCATGGCCACAACCTTTCCACCCCGCGCGCCGCTCTCCTCCGGGCCATCCCGGCGCGTGACACGCGGTGAACCGGGCAAGTTGCCGGCCGCACTGTTGGCATTGATTGTTCATGCGGGGTTCTTTACGGTCATTGTATTCGGCGTGACCTGGCAGGTGAAACATCCCGAGCCGGTGATGGCTGAGTTGTGGGACAAGTTGCCCACGCTGCGTACAGAAGAGCCGCCGGCACCCGTGCCGGAGCCCGCACCGCCCCCGCCCGAACCCGAGCCGGAAGTGAAAAAAGTCATCGAGCCGCCGGTGCAGAAACCGGTGCCGGCGCCGGTGCCGAGCAAGGCCGATATCCTGCTGAAAGCGAAAAAGGAGAAGGCCGAGCGCGAAAAAGTGGAACGCGAGCAGCTTGAAAAGAAAAAACAGGCCGACCTCGAAAAGAAACGCAAGGAGGAAGAGGCACAGAAGCGGGTCGCGAAGGCAGCCGACGACAAGGCCAAGGCCGAACAGGCGGCGCGCGAAACAGCCGCCGCCTCGGCACGCAATCTCGCTTTGCAGGACTACGCGGCAAAAATAAAAGTCCTGATTAACAGCCGCGCCAATATCCCCGACACGGTCTCCGGAAGGCCGGTGGTGACGGTGCGCCTGCGATTGCTGGTGAACGGCGTGATCTTCGACGCGCAGATCATCAAGCCCTCGGGTAACCGTGTGTATGATGAGGCGGTCGAACGCGCCATCAACGGCATCCGCCAATGGCCTTTGCCGGAAAATGCGGAACTATTTGGCGGCCGGCGTGAACTTAATCTGAATATCGAACACGAACGATAACAACAATATGCGCAACCTGAATCAAATCGGCAGCTTTCCGCGGGGCTTTCACTTTTTCCGGGCGGTCGCCGTGTTTCTGGCGGCGGCTATGTTGCCTACCGCACACGCGCAACTGACCATCGATGTCACCACCAGCGCCGGCCGCCAGGTGCCGGTCGCAATTGTCCCGTTTGCCGGCGAGGCCAGCGCCCCGCAGAACATCACGCCGATCATTTCGGACAATCTGAAAAACACCGGCCTGTTCCGTCTGGTCAACCTCGGCGGCATCGCGCCATTGCCGACCGAGCCCTCGGAGATCAACTTCCTGGATTGGTCGAGCCGCAGCTCCGAGGCACTGGTGATCGGCAGCATCAAGGCGCAGCCCGACGGCCGCTATGAGGTGCGAGTGCGATTGTTCGATGTCGCAAAGCAGAGCCAGCTGGCGATATTTACCTATATGGCCACGGCGTCGCAATTGCGCGGCACCGCCCACAAAATTTCCGACGACATATATGAAAAGCTGATCGGCGAGCGCGGCATTTTTTCCACGCGGATTGCCTATGTACTCAAGCGCGGCACCCGTTTTGAACTGCAGGTGGCGGATGCCGATGGCTTCAACCCGCAGACGGTGCTGTCGTCGCTGGAGCCGATCCGGTCGCCCAAATGGTCACCCGATGGTGGCAAGATTGCCTATGTGTCGTTCGAGGGCCGCAAGTCTTCCGTGTTTGTGCAGGATCTGGCGACCGGCAAACGCCAAGTGGTGGCGAATTTCCGCGGTGACAATTACGCGCCGAACTGGTCGCCCAATGGCAGCAAGCTGGTGGTGACCCTGTCGAAGGACTCGGTCGCGCAGATTTATGTGATTCCGGCCACCGGGGGTGATGCCGTTCGCGTGGTCGAAAGCACCAGCATGGACTTGAACGCCACGTTCACCAACGATGGCAAGGACATCATTTTTGTCTCCGAGCGTTCCGGTGGCGCGCAACTCTATATCGTGCCGGCCACCGGTGGAACGCCGCGACGGCTGACCTTTGAAGGCGGCAACAACACCAATCCGCGCATGAGCGCCGATGGCAAGCTGGTGGCTTTCGTCAGCCGTGAGGCCGGCCGCCTGCGCATTGCCACGCTCGAACTGGCGACCGGACAAGTGACGGTACTGACCGATGGCCCTCTCGACGACAGCCCGAGCTTTTCGCCGAATGGCCGCACGATTCTCTATGAAGACAAATCGGGCGGCCGCGGAAGGCTGGGGGTCGTCTCGACCGACGGCCGGTTCAAGCAGAAACTGTCGTCTCAGGCAGGCGATGTGCGCGAGCCGGCGTGGGGGCCTTACGGCACTTCAAGCGCGCGCTAAGCTGGCCCGCTTCAGAAAAGGGCTAAACTTGCAGGGTGATGTCCAATCGCAGCTTCACGAGGAGATTTGATCATGAAAAAATTACTTATCGGTTTGAGCGCAGCCCTGCTGCTTTCGGCATGCGCCACCAAGGACCCCGTCACGGAGGTCAAGGTCGAGGACCGCGCGCCTGCGACGGCAACCACGACTACCACCACCCAGACACCCACCACGCAGGGGACGCAAGGGCAGCAGTCCGGCGTCGCGACGCGCCCGGCCGATCCGCTGAAGGATCCGAACAACCCGCTTTCCAAGCGCGTGATCTATTTTGAATACGACAAGGATGTCGTGAAGCCCGAGTATGCGGCGCTGGTGCAGGCGCATGCGTCATACCTGGGCCAAAATCGCAATCGCAAGGTGCGCCTAGAAGGGCACGGCGACGAACGCGGATCGCGTGAATACTATATGGCACTCGGCCAGCGCCGCGCGGATGCGGTGCGCAAGGCTACCGCGGTACTCGTCGTCGTCAACGAACGCGTCGTGACGATCAGCTTTGGCGAAGACAAGCCCAAGTCAAGCGGCCACGATGAGGCGGCATGGG
>JANNGY010000045.1:0-6450 GCA_031404095.1 Betaproteobacteria bacterium
CTGCTTCCAATAGCTCTTGCACACGCCCATGATCGAGACCTCGGGCGCGTTGATGATCGGCGTGAAGTAGATGCCGCCGATGCCGCCGAGCGAGCTGATGGTGAAGCTGCCGCCGGACATCTGCTCGGGCTTCAACTTGCCGTCGCGTGCCAGCTTGGCCAGCTCGCCCATCTCTTTCGTGATCTCGGGAATCGTCTTCTTGTCGCAGTCGCGGATCACCGGCACCATCAGGCCGTTGGGCGTGTCGGCCGCGAAGCCGATGTGCCAGTAGTTCTTCAGCACCAGTGCGTCGCCGTCCAGGCTCGCGTTGAACTCGGGAAACTTCTTCAGCGCCGACACCGCCGCCTTCATCATGAAGGGCAGCATGCTGATCTTGACGCCCGACTTCTCGAGCTCCTTGTTCATCTGCACGCGGAACTGCTCGAGATCGGTGATGTCGGCTTCGTCGTGGGTCGTCACATGCGGGATGACGACCCAGTTGCGATGCAGGTTGGCACCCGAGATCTTCTTGATGCGCGACATCTCCTTGCGCTCGACCGGGCCGAACTTGGCGAAGTCGACCTTGGGCCAGGGCAGCAGGTCGATGCCGCCGACACCGCCACCGGCGGCTGCCGGTGCGGCCTTTGCGACTGTCGGTGCCACCGCGGGCGTCCCGCCCTTCGCAAACGCCTGCACGTCTTCGCGCAGGATGCGATTTTTCGGACCGTTGCCGGTGAGGCGCGAAAGATCAACGCCAAGTTCGCGCGCGAATTGCCGTACCGACGGACTGGCGTGCGCCGGGCCACTGGGTACATTCGCCGGTGTAACCGGCAGCGGCGCCGCTGGCGCAGGCGCTGGCACCGGCGCAGATACCACAGCCGCAGCCACCACGGGCGCGGGCGCTGCCGCAGCGGCATTGGGGCTAGCCTCAGCCGCCGGCGCCTGTGCCTGAATCGGCTCCAGCGTCAATACCAGCGTGCCCTTGGACACTTTGTCGCCGGTTTTGACCATGATCTGCTTCACCACGCCGCCGGCAGGCGACGGCACATCCATGGTCGCTTTGTCCGACTCCAGCGTCATCAAAGAATCTTCGGCCTTGACCGTGTCGCCGGGTTTGACGAACACTTCGATCACCGGGATATTCTTGAAATCACCGATGTCAGGTACTTTGACTTCAACGAGTTGGCTCATGGTCTTATCGATTGGATGTTGGTGGCAACCTTAGAACCCACCGCGAAAACCTCTCGAGTGGGCATCCGGGCGATCTGTTGGTCCAGGACGCCTGTCAAACCGTCCAAGGCGCGGGTCTCGATGGGTCGATTCCATATTTCTTGATGGCATCGCTCACCAATTTCGCCTGGATTTGCCCGTCATCAGCCAGTGCCTTGAGCGACGCGACGACAACATAATAGCGATTCACCTCGAAAAATTTGCGCAACTGCTGGCGGGTATCCGAGCGCCCGAATCCGTCCGTGCCCAGCACGCTGAATTTTCGATCGCTGAGGTAGGGGCGAATCTGGTCGGCAAAGCTGCGCATATAGTCTGTCGCCGCGATCGCCGGTCCTTTTCGGCCCTTGAGCAATTGTGCAACGTGCGGCAAAACTGGCTTGTCTTCGGGGTGCAATAAATTGAATCGCTCCGCGGCCATGCCATCCCGGCGAAGCTCGTTGAACGAAGTGCAACTCCAGATATCGGCGGCCACCCCCCAGTCGAGTTCCAGCAGTTCCGCCGCCGCGATGACTTCCCGGAAGATGGTGCCGGAACCCATCAACTGTACCCTCGGCTTCTTGGCATCGGCGCCCTCGCGGAACAGGTACATGCCCTTGAGAATATTGGCCTCTGCACCTTTCGGCATGGCGGGATGGCTGTAGTTCTCGTTCATCACCGTAATGTAGTAGTAGATGTGTTCCATCTTTTCGTACATCCGCTTCAATCCGTCATGAATGATGACGGCCAGTTCATAGCTGAAGGTCGGGTCGTATGAAATGCAGTTCGGAATTGTCGCGGCCAGCAGGTGGGAGTGGCCGTCTTCGTGTTGCAGGCCTTCGCCATTGAGCGTCGTGCGGCCGGAAGTGCCGCCGAGCAGGAAGCCGCGCGCCTGCATGTCACCCGCTGCCCAGGCCAGATCACCGATTCGCTGGAATCCAAACATCGAATAGAAAATGTAGAACGGAATCATGTGCTGGCCATGATTGGCATAGCTGGTGCCTGCCGCCATCCACGAGCAAAATGCCCCCGCTTCGTTGATGCCTTCTTGCAAGATTTGACCGGCCTTGTCTTCCTTATAGAACATCAGCTCGCCGGAATCGACTGGCTCGTACAACTGGCCAAGCGACGAGTAGATGCCGAGTTGTCGAAACAATCCCTCCATGCCGAAGGTGCGCGACTCGTCGGCAACGATCGGCACCAGGCGCGGTCCGAGTTCCTTGTCCCGTGTCAGCGCAGTAAAGGCCCGTACGAATGCCATGGTGGTGGATATCTCGCGCTCTTCCGTACTCTTCAACAGTGGCTCGAAGACAGTCAGTTCCGGAATCTTCAACGCCGGAATATTGTGGTGGCGAATCGGCAGGGAGCCGCCGAGTTTCTGCCGGGCCGCCTTGAGGTACTTGATTTCCGGGCTGTCGTCGGCAGGTTTGTAAAATGGAATGTCGGCGATGACATCGTCGGCGACCGGAATATGAAAGCGATCACGGAACTGCTTTAACGACGCAACATCCATCTTCTTTTGCTGGTGCGTGGCCATCTGGCCTTCGCCAGACTTGCCCATGCCGAATCCCTTTACGGTCTTGGCGAGAATGACGGTAGGCTGCCCCTTGTGATTGACGGCGGACGAGTAGGCAGCATAGATCTTGTACGGATCGTGACCGCCACGATTGAGGCGCCAAATATCGTCGTCCGACATGGACGACACCATCTTTTCCAACTCGGGATATTTGCCGAAAAAGTGCTTGCGCACATAGGCGCCATCGCGGGCCTTGTAGTTCTGGTATTCGCCGTCGACGGCTTCCATCATGCGGCGTTGCAGCAAACCGTCGTGATCCCTGGCCAGCAAGGGATCCCAGTAGCGGCCCCAGATAACCTTCAATACGTTCCAGCCGGAGCCGCGGAAATCGGCCTCCAACTCTTGAATGATCTTGCCGTTGCCACGTACCGGACCATCGAGGCGCTGCAGATTGCAATTGACCACGAAGATAAGGTTGTCGAGACCTTCGCGCGTGGCAAGTGCTATGGCGCCGAGCGATTCGGGTTCATCCATTTCGCCATCGCCCATGAACGCCCAAACCTTGCGTCCGTCGGTGTTCAAAATGCCGCGGTTGTGTAAATACTTCATGAAGCGTGCCTGGTAAATCGCCTGTAGCGGACCCAGGCCCATCGACACGGTCGGAAATTGCCAGAAATCCGGCATTAGCCAGGGATGTGGATAACTGGTGATCCCCTTGCCGTCGACATCACGGCGAAAATTTTCCAGTTGTTCTTCCGAAATCCGGCCTTCGAGAAAGGCGCGGGCGTACACACCGGGAGAAGAATGTCCCTGGACAAATACCATATCGCCACCGTGGGTGGCTGACGGGGCATTCCAGAAATGATCGAAACCGATATCGTAGAGATTGGCAGCCGACTGAAAGCTGGCAATGTGGCCGCCGAGGTCGGAGCTCTCCTTGTTGGCGCGCAACACCATCGCAATCGCGTTCCAGCGAACCAGAGAGCGAATGCGATGCTCTATTTCCTGATCGCCCGGCAGCAAGTCCTCGGCGTGCGCGGGAATTGAATTTATGTAGGCTGTATTTGCCGAGTAGGGCAGGTGCGCGCCAGAGCGACGGGCCTTGTCCACCAGTTGTTCGAGCAGAAAGTGCGCCCGTTCGGGACCCTGCGTATCGAGTACGCTTTCCAGGGCATCCAGCCATTCCCGCGTTTCCTGCGGGTCCAAATCGTTTTCAAGGAATGCGGGGCGGTCCATGAAAAGCTCCTCATTTTGGTTATCTATTTATCGTAGCAACAGGTATTAGACCTCATTCAAGAAACGTATGCCAAGCACATGGCGGAAAAGGACCTTGTACGCGGAAGCAGTAATCAATCCTGGCGAGGGTCAGGTTCGGAGCAGGCGCGGATCGCAAACAATCAACATATGTGCGACATTGCTGCCAACCGGAAAAATTCTGGCACCGATGCGATGCGTTTGGCTGGCAATCCGCTCCGCACGGCAATTCGATCGCAGGTTGTAAGCGCTTCTTCTTGGTCATGTCACAAAGATAATTGTGATTCCCAGCCGCCGCTGGAGCGAATTCTATTTCTGCGCATCTAAACCCGCAATTTGGGATGACGATGCTTCCGGATGATTCCCGCATAAGCGAGATGCTGAAGAATGCGCTCAAGTACCGTCGCGTCGAACAACCCTGTCCAGCAGAAAAGGCGACATAGCACAGGATAATGAGGGGAACAACCAAAAAAACAAGCAAGAACAAGGCGATAGACAGAACGGCCCGCATTTAAGCCGCTCCGTACACTTGCCGGGCTGGGTTCACCGATCCCGCGGTTATTTCCGGCAACCGCGTGATTTTCTTCTTGAATAATCAGGCACATTGCGCTATTTTTGGAAGTGTTTCTTAAATAGTTTTTTTAAGTTATTATAAATCCAAGTAATTCGGGCATTTGTGCGGTTTGCCAAGAAGCGGTCACGCAAGCCGGATCGGGCTGCGGTTGCGACCGGAATCTTGCAGAAAAAACGGGTTCGGCCCAAGCTATTGAAATGTCAAAAAGACAGATAGGGTTCGGGGAGGATATGTGGCGCTGACAGATGCCTTGCAAATAGTGAGCATCACCGATCCAGGCAGGGTGCGCGGTCACAATGAGGACTGCGTGGAATCCCGTCCGGAATTAGGGGTTGTGGTCCTTGCCGATGGAATGGGCGGTTATAACGCAGGTGAAGTGGCGAGCGGCATGGCGACCTCGCTCATTGCTGCGGGCCTGACGCAGGCCTGGACCAGGGAAGTCCTGAAAAAGCTTGATCGCAGCGGCGCTATGACGCTCTCGCAAAGCATTCTGCAATCACAGGTGAAACTCGCCAATACGGCGATTTATGAAGCGGCTCAAAAGGATCCTCACTGTGCAGGCATGGGCACGACATTGGTTGCCTGCTTGTTTTACGACAATTTCCTGACAGTCGGTCATATCGGCGATTCCCGACTTTATCGTATGCGTAATGACGCTCTTGAACAGGTGACGAGGGACCACTCGCTGCTGCAAGAGCAGATTGATTCGGGATTGATTACCAAGGAAGACGCCCGCTCTTCACACAACAAGAACCTGGTCACGCGCGCTGTCGGAATCGACCCGGATGTAGAGGCGGAAATCCATAGTTATGACGTTCAGGAAGGGGATATATTCCTGCTCTGCTCCGACGGGCTGAACGACATGATAGAAGACGATGAAATCCAGATGACCTTGATTGCGCTCAGATCTAATCTGGAACTGACGGCGCAGCAATTGGTACAGGCGGCGAACGATGCAGGCGGACGTGATAACGTTTCTGTGATGCTGGTAAAGGTTTTAAAGGTTTTTGGCGTCGAACGTGGCTTCTTGGCTAGATTGAAGTCCTGGTTCAGTTGATAAAAAAGCGTAGTGCCGGCGGGGGTTTCCGCGCGGTGCTTGCGCAATCGAAAGATATTTCTTAGGGTTAAGGCTATGGCAAAACTGATCTTGAGTGTCGATGGAACGGTCCTGAAGGAGATTACGCTGAACAAAGAGCGTACGACTCTCGGGCGCAAGCCGCATAACGATATCCAGGTGGACAACCTGGCCGTATCCGGCGAGCACGCGGCCATCATCACCATTCTCAATGATTCCTTTATCGAAGATCTCAATTCGACAAATGGGACGCTGGTCAATGGCAAGCCGATCAAGAAGCATTTTCTGCAGAATAACGACGTCATCGAAATCGGCAAGCACAAGCTGAAATATTTCAATGACGCACCGGTCGCCGCGACATCCGCAGATTTCGAAAAGACCATGATCATTCGCAAGCCTGCGGCTCCGCCTCCAGCCGCGGCGGCCCCTTCTTCTGACACCCAAACCAATTTGAAGCCGCTGCCAATGCCGGGAACATTGCCCGCAGCTGCGTCACCGCCGCCGATTCCACCGGCAGCGCCAGTCGCCGCACCGGCACCTGCGCCGATGCGGCCAGCCGCGCCTGCTGCGCCGGCACATGATCCCAATGGCCCGGCCCGTGACTCCGCGATTCAGGTACTGTCGGGCGCTGCGGCCGGACGCACACTGGATCTGACCAAAAATCTCACCACAATCGGCAAGCCGGGTGTACAGGTCGCCGTGATCACCCGTCGTCCCACCGGGTTCTTTATTACTCACGTCGAAGGCACGGCATTCCCGACCATCAATGGGGTGCCATTGGGAGCTCAGGCGCAACAACTGGGCGATCATGACCTCATTGAAATTGCCGGGGTCAAGATGGAGTTT
>JANNGY010000046.1:0-5804 GCA_031404095.1 Betaproteobacteria bacterium
CCGGACCGGTTCAAGGTGTTTGCGCTGTCCGCCGCGTCGCGAATGGACGAACTCGCGGCACAGTGCCGCCTGTTCCAGCCGCGATTTGCCGCCGTCCCCGACCCGCAAAAGGCCGCTGTCCTTGCGGCCCGCCTTGACTCACTGAACATACCAACCGAGGTCCTGTCGGGCGAAAACGCGTTGCCAACGATAGCCGCGCACGCCGAAACGCATCTGGTCATGGCGGCAGTCGTTGGCGCGGCCGGTTTGCCTTCGTCGCTCGCCGCCGTCAGGGCCGGCAAAACCGTCCTGCTGGCGAACAAGGAGGCACTGGTGATGGCGGGAGGCATTTTCATGGACGCCGTTCGCGAAAATGCGGCGACTCTGCTGCCCATCGACAGTGAGCACAATGCGATATTCCAATCCTTGCCGAAAAATTTCACCGACGGATTGTCGCGTGTCGGCGTGCGCCGGGTCATTTTGACGGCATCGGGCGGACCTTTCCGTACCCGCGCCGTTGCGGAGTTGGCCGACATCACGCCTGACCAGGCGTGCGCCCACCCGAATTGGGTCATGGGACGGAAAATTTCGGTCGATTCGGCGACCATGATGAACAAGGGCCTGGAAGTCATCGAGGCACACTGGCTTTTCGATGCCACCCCCGAACAGATTGAAGTGGTCATACACCCGCAAAGCATCGTCCATTCCATGGTCGAGTACCTCGATGGCTCGGTCCTGGCGCAAATGGGCAATCCCGATATGCGCACGCCGATTGCATATGCGCTTGGCTACCCGGAACGGATTGCGGCGGGTGTGTCCCCGCTTGATCTGTCAAAGGCCGGCAAGCTGGAGTTTGCGGCAGTGGATCTCGAACGCTTTCCCTGCGTTCGCCTGGCGTTTGAAGCGCTTCGACGCGGCGGAACGGCGCCGGCCGTACTCAATGCGGCGAACGAAATGGCGGTCGAGGCGTTCCTTGGTGGCGAACTGGCGTTTCTCGACATTCCGCGTGTCATAGACGCCGTGCTGGCGTCAGCGTGCATCGCTGAAGCGAGTACGTTGGAGGATATCCTGCTCGCCGATGCGGCGGCCCGCTGCGCGGCAACCGAACGTATTGGCCGATGGCGACTCAAAGACGGGAATACCCCATCCGCCTCCCGGCCCGGCTAGACTCGTTCGTATCGACCTGGAAATCCCGTGACTTTTGCAATAACCATCGCCGCATTCCTGGCTGCCATCGGTGTCCTCGTGACGATTCACGAACTTGGCCACTATTGGGCGGCACGCTGGTGTGACGTCAAGATTCTGCGCTTCTCGATCGGGTTTGGCCGTCCGCTATGGCTCCGCCGGCGTGGTCCGGATCAGACGGAATGGGTCATCTCCGCGCTGCCGCTGGGGGGCTATGTGAAGATGGCCGACGAGCGCGACGAAACGGTTGAGCCGAAAGATTTCGCCCGCGCTTTCAATAACAAGCCGGTGCGCCAGCGCATTTTTATCGTCGCCGCCGGTCCGATCGCCAATTTCCTGCTTGCCGCCGCCCTTTACTGGGTGCTGTTCCTCAGCGGAATTCCCGGCATCAAGCCGTACGTGGCGGCGCCGTCGGCAAATTCCGCGGCGGCATTGGCCGGATTTACCGAGTTTGAACTGATCACGCGAGTCGGCGATCGTGCGATCAGCACCTGGGGAGATGCGCGATTGGCGCTGCTGGAGGAGGCCGTCGACCATGGCATCGTCGACATCGAAGTCGCTGATGCGCTGGGGCAGAAATTTTCGCGCCGCCTCAATCTGGAATCGATCACGAAAGACGATCTGGACAAGGACTTGCTGGCAAAAATAGGATTATCGCCCTACCGCCTGAAAATCGCCCCGGTGCTCGACGAAGTGGTTGCCGGCAGCGCCGCCGCCCGCGCCGGGCTCAAGGCCGGTGATCGTATCGTTGGCGTGGCGGGCAAGCGCGTGGATCGTTGGGAAGCCTTTGTTGAAGCCATTGTTGCCCGCCCGGATCAAGCCGTGGACGTGGATATTTCACGTAATGGCCAACCGCTCGAATTAAGTGTCAAACCCGACCGTGTGACCGAGAATGGCCGCACCTTTGGCCGAATAGGGGTGAAGCCACGCGTCGACCCGCAGGAGATCGAGAAACTGCGGATCCTGGTGCGCCACGGTCCTGTCGACTCGGCGATACTGGCCGTGAAGAAAGTCTGGGACATGTCGGTGTTCAGCCTCAAAATGATGGGCCGGATGCTGGTGGGCGACGTGTCATGGAAAAACTTGTCGGGTCCCATCACCATTGCCGACTATGCGGGCCAGTCGGCGATGCTCGGCTGGATACCTTATGTAAACTTTCTCGCCTTGATCAGTATCTCTCTTGGCGTGCTGAACCTGCTGCCCGTTCCAGTCTTGGACGGGGGGCAGTTGATGTATTATATGGCCGAGATTCTCAAGGGCAGCCCCATATCGGACCGGACCATGCAAATTGGCCAGCAGGTCGGCTTGGCCTTGCTGCTTGGCTTGACCGCCTTCGCCTTCTACAACGACATTCACCGTCTCCTCACCGGTTAGATTCCTGATGCCTTCCCCCCATAATACTTACAACAAAATTCCAAGAGTTTTCAAATTGTATGCGGCGATAATCGCCACCCTCGCTGCCGGCATGTTTTCCGCAGCCGCTCTTGCCATTCAGCCGTTCACGATTCGCGATATTCGCGTCGAAGGCGTCCAGCGCACCGAGGCCGGGACCGTTTTCAGCTACCTGCCGGCCAAGGTCGGCGAACAGATGGATGACGACAAGGCGGCGATCGCCCTGAAGGCCTTGTATGCGACCGGTTTTTACACCGATGTGCGGCTTGAAGTGGAAAACGACGTGCTCGTCGTGTTTGTGGCCGAACGCCCGGCCATTTCGCAGATCGAGATCAATGGCGCCAAGGAATTCACCAAGGACAATCTCAAGGATGGCTTGAAGCAGGTCGGTATCGCAGAAGCAAAAATCTTTGATCGATCCATCCTCGACCGCGCCGAAAAGGAAATCAAGCGTCAGTACACCAGTCGCGGCTTCTATTCCGCAACGGTGACAACGACGGCGACCCCCTTGGAACGCAATCGCGTTTCACTTACTTTCACGATCGAGGAGGGCGATGTCTCGAAAATCATCGACATCAACATCATCGGCGCAAGCGCGTTTTCTGAAAGCACGTTGCTGAAAGAATTTGAACTGTCGAGCGGAGGCTGGTTTTCCTGGTTTACCAAGGACGACCAGTATTCCAAGCAGAAACTTTCCGGCGACCTGGAGAAATTGCGGTCGTACTACCTGAACAAGGGCTACCTCGAATTCAATATCGACTCGACCCAGGTATCGATCACCCCCGACAAGCAAAAAATCTATATCACCCTGACCATTACCGAGGGGCCGGTTTACAAGATTGGCGAGATCAAATTTGCGGGCGACCTGAAGATTCCCGAGGCAGAAATGCGCGCGCTGTTGCGGTTCAACACGGGCGAAACTTTTTCGCGCCAGAAGATCGTTGATTCCGTCAAGGCCATCAGCGATCGACTTGGCAACGATGGATACTCGTTCGCCAACATCAATCCGGTCCCGGAACCCGACAAGAGCAAGCAGGTGGCCGCATTCACCATGTTTGTCGACCCGGGCCGGCGCGTCTATGTACGGCGAATCAACGTGCAAGGCAATTCGCGCACCCGCGACGAAGTGGTGCGCCGCGAACTGCGCCAGCTTGAGGGCAGCTGGTATTCGGTCGACAAGATCGCCCGCTCAAAGGAACGACTCGAGCGCACCAGCTTTTTTGAAGATATCAATGTGGAGACACCGGCGGTGCCCGGGACCGCCGATCAGGTGGACCTGAATGTCACGGTCAAGGAACGCAATACCGGCAGTCTCCAGTTCGGCCTCGGTTATTCGAGTACCGACAAACTCACCCTCTCGGCCTCGGTCGCGCAGGCCAATATTTTTGGTAGCGGCAACCAGCTTTCGTTTCGCATCAATAGCGGACAGGTCAGCCAGGCCTATGAGCTTTCCTACCTCAATCCGTACTGGACGCCGGATGGCGTAGCCCGTGGCTTCGATATTTATCGGCGCGATCTCAATACGGCGAGCTTGTCGACCGGGGAGTACCAATCCAAGTCGACCGGCCTGGGCGTGAGGTTCGGAGTGCCGGTCACGGAATTCGACGCCATCACTTTTGGCCTCGGCTTCGAGCGCAATGAACTGACGCTTGATCAGTTCAGCCCGCGACGTTACCTCGATTACGTCAATACTTTCGGCAGCACCAGCGATACACTGCGTGGCACGCTCGGGTTCGGCCGGGATACCCGCGACAGTATCTACTTCCCCACCCGCGGTTATGTGCTGGAAGCGGGCCTCGAGGTCGGCCTGCCTGGTGGCGACATCAAATACTATCGGCTGCAGACCAAGGCGCAGTGGCTGCGTCCGATCTGGGGTCCGATCGTCCTCAGCCTGAACGGTGAATTTGGTATCGGCAATGGCTACGGCGGTGATCCGTTGCCGTTTTTCAAATTCTTCTATGCCGGTGGCGTCGATTCGGTGCGCGGCTTCGAGCAGAGCTCCCTCGGTCCCAAAGACCTGAATGGCGATGCATTGGGGGGTAACCGGCGCATCGTCGGCAACGTGGAATTGCTGTTCCCGATGCCCGGCATCAAGTCCGACAAGTCGGTCCGGCTGTCGACATTTTTCGACATCGGCAACGTCTATGGCCCCAACCAGAAACTCGATTTAAGCTTGCTGCGACGCTCGGTGGGCTTTGCCGTGAGCTGGTATTCGCCGGTGGGCCCGTTGAAATTCAGCCTGGCGTATCCTCTGAATCAGCAACCATTCGATAAAATCGAGAAATTCCAGTTCCTGCTCGGAAAGTCATTCTGAAATCCCGGGCGTGAAAGGCAAAGACATGAACAAACTCGCATGGATTTTCCCATCAATTTTGATACTGTTGTCGGCTGGCCTTGCCACCAACGCATGCGCGGCCGAGCTCAAAATCGGATTCGTCAACCAGGAGCGGATACTCCGCGAATCGTCTCCCGCCAAGCGGGCGCAGGACAAACTCGACAAGGAATTTGCACCGCGTCGCGCCGAACTGGACCGGATGGAAAAGCAGGGCCGCGAACTTGAGGCGACGCTGCAGAAGGAATCCGTTACCTTGCCTGAGGCCGACCGTGTGGCCAAGGAACGCCAGCTCGCCCAATTGGCCCGCGATGTGCAGCGCATGCAGCGTGAATTTCGTGAAGACGTGAACCTGCGGCGAAATGAAGAGTTGGCGTCGCTGCAGGAACGCGCCAACAAGGTCATCAGCGGCATTGCGGAAAAAGAGAAATTCGACCTGATCTTCCAGGAGGCCGTTTTTGCCAGCGCCAAGATCGATATCACCGACAAGGTCATCAAGGCGCTGGGCGACAAGTAGCGCCTGGCGAAGGGCGGCCGTGAGCTTGCCGTGCGGTGTAATGGAAAGCGCCCCGGCATTGGTGGCATCGCAGTCGAGTTGACGGTTGTCCGAACCCGCCTTCGGCGTGCGAAAATGCCGGCATGTATCTGCGTGATCTACAGGAAAAGTTAGGTGGCGAAGCCGTCGGTGAGGTAAGTGAACCGCTGACGGGCGTCGGCACGATCCGCGCGGCAAGTTCAGGGCAAATTACCTTTCTCGCCAATCCACGGTACCGCGCGGAATTGTCGGGCACGGGAGCAGGCGCGGTCATCGTCAGCATCGCCGACCGGGAACTCACGTCCTTGCCGCGACTGGTGGCCGCCAATCCGTATGCCTACTTTGCGCGCGTCGCGCAACTTTTCAATCCGCCGCCGGCAC